>NZ_JAWRYM010000549.1:0-270 GCF_046534555.1 Bacillus sp. SIMBA_074
CCTCCTGACAAAATGCTGGTGTTTCCTGTCCATGGAGCTGAACTACTGCTAGCGGAACCTGACTGAGTATTTCATCCAGCTCCTCTATGCTCGGATTTACAAACACGCCTACTGCCGGAGGATGATCCGGTACCGATGCGAGCAGGCTTTTCGCAGTCTGGGCATCTACCTTACGTTTGCTTGGTGCGAAGACGAGCCCGACGAAGTCGACGTCAAGCTCTTTTAGCAGTGCCAACGTTTCTGTACGCTTAATGCCGCATATTTTGATTT
>NZ_JAWRYM010000550.1:0-270 GCF_046534555.1 Bacillus sp. SIMBA_074
CGTCCCGGCGGACCGGATCGCCCGGGGCCGGGATCTGGGCGCCATGAGTTTCGGGCGGCTGACCATCGGCGACCTGATCACGATCCACACCGCCAGCGGCGAGCTCGTCGTCGACTACGCGCTGCGCGCTCGGGAGGCCGCGCCTACGCCCTTCGTCCTCTGCGTGGGATGCACGGACGAGGTTCTCGGCTACATTCCGAGTCATCGCGTGCAGGCCGAGGGCGGCTATGAGGGTGGCGGGTTCGCCCGAGCGTTCAGCCTCGAAGGCCT
>NZ_JAWRYM010000551.1:0-270 GCF_046534555.1 Bacillus sp. SIMBA_074
GAAAATATGGATATTGTAAAAGGAAAGAAGTGGATATGTGTCCTTCTGATCTTAAGGAAGAAGAGTTACTGGATCCAAGAAAGAAGGAGGGACTAAGTTTTTATAGACGAACGACTCTGGTCCTCTGTCGAGCTTGTTGTAGATATACCTGTCTGGCTTATCCATCGTTTTGTACATTGCGACCAGGATTATCATAAGGTGACTTGTTAGTGCTTCCTATTTAATCCCAGCGGTCGCGCTGTAGTTCCCCCCTCCTTTGTAGATCTTTCT
>NZ_JAWRYM010000552.1:0-270 GCF_046534555.1 Bacillus sp. SIMBA_074
GGTTTTCTCGCTGAACAGGACCAGCTGAGCGTCATAGGTCTTTTAAATACCTTTGGCGGCGGAGCACTAAAAAACTTCTCCATATTAGCGATGGGTATCATGCCATATATCACGGCATCTATCATCGTTCAACTATTACAGATGGATGTTGTACCTAAGTTCACTGAATGGTCTAAACAAGGGGAAGCAGGGCGCCGTAAATTAGCTCAATTCACGCGTTACTTCACTATTATCCTAGGATTTATCCAAGCTTTGGGCATGTCTTATGGG
>NZ_JAWRYM010000099.1:0-508 GCF_046534555.1 Bacillus sp. SIMBA_074
TGATGACAGCCAAGTACACTTGGTAACCTTTCCAGTGATGGACAGCTGAATCATCAGAAGTCAGCAGAGGTCATAGTACTTGTCTACTCGAGAAGACAAGGAAGGACCGAACAGATTAAGGAGGATGAATACTAGGCGTTCGTTATCTGTGAAGAAGCAAACAATTCCTAACGGAACTTATTTGAAGGAAGAAGTGGTGAATACACGGGGAACTTCAAAAGGGTGGAGCAGATAAAGGCACAAATAGACCATTTATCCACGTAGAAAGGATATCAACGATGTTAATGGAACAGATACTAGAGAGGGAAAACTTAATACAGGCATTGAAGCGTGTAGAAAGAAATAAGGGAAGCCATGGTGTAGACGGAATGCGGGTCCAAAACCTGAGACCGCACCTCGTAACCGAATGGTACAACATGAAAACTGCCCTTTTACAGGGTACCTATCAACCGAAGCCCGTCCGTCGTATCGAAATCCCGAAACCAAACGGCGGAGTTCGGCTTTTGGG
>NZ_JAWRYM010000553.1:0-270 GCF_046534555.1 Bacillus sp. SIMBA_074
CCTTCTCCTCCCCGAGCGCCAGCAAAAGACCTGTCATCGTTTTAGTAATAGAACCGATCTCATAGAGAGAATGGGAGTGAACCTCTTCTGTCATCTGATCCCGCGTCCAAATCAATTTTTCTGATTTCGTGACCAGACCAACTGTCAGCTGGTGAGTAGGGGGACTAACCCAGCGATGAATATGATCTTCTGTCATCACATCCATAAGTGTGATTTTCACAAATTCACTTCCCTTGAAGGATTTGGTAAGGATGCTGATTCAATCTAGTT
>NZ_JAWRYM010000554.1:0-270 GCF_046534555.1 Bacillus sp. SIMBA_074
CTGAATCCCGATGTTTCTCGTTTTGGAACGGCCTGCATTTGTTGTGTTGCGAATATAGCGAACTGGGTAGGGCGGTCGATAGTGCTCAAGTGCATGCGAACCATCTGTCGAAGCATCATCAATGAGGATGACTTCCATTTTGGCGAAATCAAAGGTTTGGTTTTCCAATGAATACAACGTCAGCAAATTCAGCGGGTAACGGTTATACGAGGGAAGGATGACGGTTACTTCCGTGCTCACACTAGTTCTCCTCCTCTACACGTTGCAGTG
>NZ_JAWRYM010000555.1:0-270 GCF_046534555.1 Bacillus sp. SIMBA_074
CTGACACCAGCTTTTTTCTTGAACAAAGCCCGATGCTCGGTAAGGCAGGACCAATAGGGGATGCAGCGTGAAATTTGTTTTTCTTAAGACCGGGTTACAATTTTGTAAGTAAAATATACAAATTTGCGCAACTCAGAGATCATTAAATGCGTTTATATGATAGCAGATAAAATCCAAATAATAGAAAATGAGGGAGTTCGATGAAACCGATCACTCGGGGAAAATGGCGGCTTGCAGCTGGCATCTGCTATTTTCGCTTGAAAAGGTACG
>NZ_JAWRYM010000556.1:0-270 GCF_046534555.1 Bacillus sp. SIMBA_074
GGGTCGAGCTTCTGCATGACGACACGCACGCCCCGCGCCGTGAGGAGATTGCCGACGGAGGCGGCCGGCAGCCCCTTCCCCAACGAAGAAACGACACCACCGGTCACGAAGAGGTGTTTGGTAGTGCCGTTTGTCTGAGATCTGCCGCTCGAGGGGCCCGCGTCTGAATAATCCACCACGGGCTCTCAGCTTATCACCGATGGATGCCCGTCCCGCGCCGCCGACGCCATGTCGACCAGTTCCCGGGCATGGGCGAGGCCGCTCTCGGAG
>NZ_JAWRYM010000557.1:0-270 GCF_046534555.1 Bacillus sp. SIMBA_074
GTCGCGGTCACCGCGATCGGTGTGGATCAGGACATGCTCGACACGGGCACAGCCGCCGCGCTGGTCGGGGCCGGCATGCTCTCGGTGCTGCTGTATCCGCTGATCGGGATGACGCTGCGCGGCGATCGCGCGGAGGTCGTCGGACCGGCACGCGCGGGCGAGGCTGTGCAGGGGGAACTGTGACCACCGCATCGGCGCTGCTGGCCGCGGCTGTGGCCGATCGCGCCGGCGCCCCGAAAGAGGGGCTGGGCGAGCAGCGCGATTCGCGGT
>NZ_JAWRYM010000100.1:0-507 GCF_046534555.1 Bacillus sp. SIMBA_074
ATAAAAGTTTAATATCGTCAATCGTTAACTTATTTGTCCCTGCCGTTTTACTCCCTGTATTTCTCTTGATATTTCGATAAGCGAGACGTATATTTTCATTGGAACTAATCAGTTTCATTAAGCCATAGAAATTTTGACCATCTACACTTTGAGCATACAAGTTGTCAAAACAATGTTGCATATCGTAATACTCACTGTGTCTCAGTTTCTTTCGTTTCAACAAGTCGGTGACTCCCTTGGGAGTTGAACCTCTTTTAGTCTCACAAGAACCTTATTAACCGATAAAGAACTGTCTTACATGGTTGAATGATTCTTCACTAGTCTAGTGGCTATCCCTTCGGGTTGATTAGACCTTTCATCGGTACTGTGCCACCACTTTCACTGATACAAAGATAAGTTATACAGTAGCTATTCTCACTAGTGTTTTCCTTATCAACGCTTCTTTAGGAGTAAGCCCTCCACGTTATCAGCTTACAACGTTGAATTATATCTATTATAGAAAGAACT
>NZ_JAWRYM010000558.1:0-270 GCF_046534555.1 Bacillus sp. SIMBA_074
CTTGCTGAAAGAATAGAACCTTCTTGTGAATAGTGAAAGGAAGTATTTCCTGATACTTCCCCATTTTCAGAGTTGACTTTTGCTCTGAATATCCGTCCATCATAATTAATCATATTCATTCCCCCTTATGAATCAATAAGGATAATGATACCAAATTAATAAAAAAAAGAGTATTGAAAAACCTTATAAATACTTAATTCGTTCACAATGGAAATTCCATAAAAAATACTTAATATTTCCCATTGAATTCTTCTATTATTGTGTGGTTAG
>NZ_JAWRYM010000559.1:0-270 GCF_046534555.1 Bacillus sp. SIMBA_074
TCAAAAAGGATAATCGAATATCGATTATCCTTTTTGATTTATTTATCATGATCGATCAAGCAATTGGCAGGTTAACATCGCCTTACCGACAAGTTTGCCTTGGTTAAACACCTCGACATCCACTTTTCCGAATTTACGTCCTACATCAAGGACACGCGGATGGATTTCAAGCGTGCTGTCGATCTGAACTGGCTTGATGAAATAAATCGTCATATTTTCCACGACCAAGTCACCGCGCTTATAGCTTCGAAGTGCCCGGTTTGCTGAATC
>NZ_JAWRYM010000560.1:0-270 GCF_046534555.1 Bacillus sp. SIMBA_074
GTGCCGTCATTGTCGAGCAAGTATTCAACTGGCCGGGGATTGGAACCTTGGCGATTCAAGCCATCAGCTCGCGGGATTTTCCTATGATTCAGGGAACAACCTTGTTTATTGGGGCGATTTACGTCCTGGTCGTGATTTTGATTGACGTACTGTATGCCGTTCTTGATCCTCGCATCGATTACACGGCAAAAAGGGAGGGAGCGTAAGCATGAGCGAGCTGAACAAAACGATTCCTGTCCGTTCGATCTGGCGGAATGAAAGGTCTCTGCC
>NZ_JAWRYM010000561.1:0-269 GCF_046534555.1 Bacillus sp. SIMBA_074
GCGCATTATGCGTATAGAGCCTTGCAGCGTCAACCTCTTTTTCAAGGAAAATTGCTCGAAAGTGACTGTTTGGTTAGGTTGCGAACAGCGAACCATGACGAACTGTAAATCTACGGAATGCTTGATATTCAGGGGATTTTGCGGACTGGTACGGATGGGAGCGAACTGATAAATGGTGTCCCCTGCAGGAATCGAACCTGCAATTAGCCCTTAGGAGGGGCTCGTTATATCCATTTAACTAAGAGGACAATGCGGCATGAGTATACCCG
>NZ_JAWRYM010000562.1:0-269 GCF_046534555.1 Bacillus sp. SIMBA_074
TCCAGCTTGCGACGATCCATCTGCTCCAAAGAAACATAGATCGGCAGAACCATGAATGGCACCAGTGTATAGACCATCCCCAGCAGCACGGAGCCAGAATTGTACAGCAAAGGCAGTGGTTCAGAAATAATGCCCATCGATTGCAGCATCGTGTTGACGACACCTTGTGAGCGCAAAATAATGACCCATGCATAAGAGCGAACGAGAAAATTGATCCAAAACGGAATCATCACGAGCAGGAGCCAAATCTTTTGTTTGGATTGCTCGAG
>NZ_JAWRYM010000563.1:0-269 GCF_046534555.1 Bacillus sp. SIMBA_074
GGCCGGTCACCTTGGTGGTTTGGAACGGCTCGAAAATGTGCGCTCGCCGTGCTTCCGGAACTCCGGGGCCGCGATCGCGGATGGCCACGCGGACGTGGGACGCGCCAGCGTCAGAGCGAACCGTGACCTGTCGCTGTTCGCAATAGGCCATGGCCTCGCACGCGTTGATCAGTAGGTTCAACATGACCTGCTCGATCTGTATGACGTCCGCCTCGACCAACGGGAGTTCGGGTGCAAGGATCGTTGTTATTGTGATGTCACGATTGCGG
>NZ_JAWRYM010000564.1:0-269 GCF_046534555.1 Bacillus sp. SIMBA_074
TCGTCACGCCATCCACCCTCGCCCGGCGAGCAAGGAGCAGGGAGTCCCTGGTGAGAGGTGTACTGACAGGGCATCCCTCGGCTCAGGATGGGCGGCCTACTCTCGTTCGCATGGACAACCGAGCAGAGGTCCGCGAGTTCCTCATGTCGCGACGGGCCAAGGTGACGCCGGAGCAGGCGGGCCTCAGCGCCGGATCGGGCCGCCGCGTCGCCGGGCTGCGCCGCTCGGAGGTGGCGATGCTGGCCGATGTAAGCGTCGAGTACTACGCG
>NZ_JAWRYM010000565.1:0-269 GCF_046534555.1 Bacillus sp. SIMBA_074
GGGAGTACGGTTAGATGAGCCAGCAGTCGATCTGGCAATAGCCGTCAGTATTGCCAGCAGTTTTCGCGATCACGCAACCAATCCGCACGATGTGGTTATCGGAGAAATCGGCTTGACTGGAGAGGTGCGAGGGGTTTCACGGATTGAACAAAGGGTGCGGGAAGCACACAAGTTAGGCTTCAAGCGAGTTATCATTCCAGAAAAGAACATTCGCGGGTTGGAGGCACCAGACGATATCCAAGTGATTGGTGTAAACAACATAGCAGAGG
>NZ_JAWRYM010000566.1:0-269 GCF_046534555.1 Bacillus sp. SIMBA_074
TTCAGCAGAAAAGGCGCTGGACAGGCGTTAGCGCTTTTCAACATCCACCCGACCTGAAAAGAATGTAGCTCCACCGCCCATATCTGCAATCCGATCCGGAGTCAGTGCGTTCACAAAATGCTGTGGTGAATCTGCCCATAGCCCCTGACTTACTACTACACCTGGGAGCACATTTTCCCCAACGGATACAACAAGCTCGCATTCCCCGCGGTCATTCCACACACGAACCGTGTCGCCCTCTGCAATCCCTATTTTTGACGCATCACTAC
>NZ_JAWRYM010000567.1:0-269 GCF_046534555.1 Bacillus sp. SIMBA_074
CATTATGGAGCGGCGTTCAGTACTTTTTGTTATTTAGTAATAATGATCGTTTCCCTTATGTACTTTACTAAGGCTCAATTAATTGAGTCGATTTGGCCGACATTAACTTTTTGGAAAATTGCTGATTTTCCTTTTCTTGAAAGATTTGAGTTTATGGGGATCTCCATTTGGCTGTTTAACGTACTTAATAGTGTTTGTTTGCTTATTTGGGCCGGCACGAGAGGACTGAAGCAGCTGTTTACCGTGAAGCAAAAACATAGCCTTATTGT
>NZ_JAWRYM010000568.1:0-269 GCF_046534555.1 Bacillus sp. SIMBA_074
GGTGTTTCCTTTGAACTGCAGCAAGGGGAGACATATGGTTTGGTAGGAGAATCCGGTAGCGGCAAGTCCACGACAGGCAAGGCAGTGGTTAAGCTGAATGATGTGACATCCGGACAAATCCTGTTTGAAGGCAGGGATTTAGCATCATTAAGTAGAAAAGAGATTAAACCATTTAGAAAAGATATCCAAATGATTTTCCAAGACCCGTATTCATCATTGAATCCCAAGAAGAGGGTGCTGGACATCATTGCCGAACCGCTGAGGAACTT
>NZ_JAWRYM010000101.1:0-505 GCF_046534555.1 Bacillus sp. SIMBA_074
GTGGAACTGCATGCCGCGCTTATGTGTTTCCTCTACCATAAAAGCGAGTGGGTCATAACCAGGATTTTTCCCTTGTGTACCCGTCAAATATTTGGACCATGGTACAAGTGAAGACGGATACAGCGCATCAGCGGAAGGGCGCACCTGTACAAAAACAGCGTTCATGCCCATCGCTTGCAGCTCATTGAGCAGCTGTATGTATTCCTGCTGCTGCTTCGCTTGGTTCCCATACGAGCCTGTAGAAGGCCAGTCTAGATTGTACACAGTGGATACCCATACACCACGCAGGCCATTCGTCGTATTTACCGGAATGCTAGGAACGTTCGAATTATCATTTGGTGTGGTGCCTGATCCATTCGTTCCGCCGCCAATAATGTCTTGCGGAGGAGTGGGTGGTGTAACAGCGACATTGCCTGTGAGCAAGGTAATGGTGCGTGTTGCCTGTTCCCAGTTAACTTGCAAGCCTAACTGTTCGGAAACAAAGCGGAGCGGAACCATGACTCGT
>NZ_JAWRYM010000569.1:0-269 GCF_046534555.1 Bacillus sp. SIMBA_074
ATTGTTTTATTCACATTTTTACCCTTCATGGATAAACAAAAACCGATTAATTGAATAATCGGTTTAATTTATGATTTAAGCCATGGATTCTATTTTTTTGTTTTAACTGAAAATTGATTGCTCAATATCTTAGGACCGCATTGGCATAGGGAAGAATGCTTTAGCCTTTTTATTGGTTTTCCGCATGTTTCACAGACTTTTGCTACCATTTATACTGTCCTCCTCGCTTTAACTGCTTGTTATACCTATTATACTACTTCATTGATGAT
>NZ_JAWRYM010000570.1:0-269 GCF_046534555.1 Bacillus sp. SIMBA_074
GTTGTTGTTAGCACCTTTGCGATTGGAAAGGAAATTCGTGGAGAAATCATTGAGGATATTATCGTACACAACGGTATATTCAAACTGTACAATCGAAAGGATGAGCTTATCACTGAAGTCAATTATCCAGTTCTCAGGGTGAAATACAGGTATGATGGGGGAGGGGTAAGTGCTTAACGGAGTTAATAATCAAACTCCGAATCGGCATGCTGGTATTGTTTTTATGGAAATGTACTTCGATGGCGGACCCAATTGTTATGGACTCACCC
>NZ_JAWRYM010000571.1:0-269 GCF_046534555.1 Bacillus sp. SIMBA_074
CCTGTACGTATATAAAAGGGAACGTCTGACCAGAGTGGGTCGTCAATCCAAACCCGCAGAGCAACAAACGTATCCGTCATCGAAAACGTCCCTACCCCAGGCTCGTCCCTGTACCCAACGACATTCTGCCCATGAATCTCCCCTGCGCGATACTGCCCGCGAACGATGCTCCTCATTACTTCCTCTTTTGTCATCGGGCGTAACGCTTCCATCACTTTTCGCTTTTCCTTGCGAATTTCCTTTGCATTTATGCGATTTTGCAAATGCAT
>NZ_JAWRYM010000572.1:0-269 GCF_046534555.1 Bacillus sp. SIMBA_074
GCACGGAAGCCCGCCGCGTCAATCCCTCTTCACCGATCACCTTTGAAGACCCGCTCATTGAGCGGGTTTTTTATGCCCGTTGGTTTCGCTGCTGCTACTATTCAGAAGCGTACTGACCTCAGGATAGGGGATGTATCTGTGTTTTGTTCTGTCGTTTGCAGCCGGGCTGGCTGTCACGTTGCCGAAAACCTGTGATTTATTCCGCGGTTTATTCATGATCTCCCGCTCTGGATCAGCGGTCTTGTCTGGCTTTTCATGCTGCCCTTAAG
>NZ_JAWRYM010000573.1:0-269 GCF_046534555.1 Bacillus sp. SIMBA_074
CAGGGTTGTCAATCCGCTTATCAAGGCCCATAAGGCTGGAATCAATGTTTCAACGAATCAATTGGAGAGCCATTACCTTGCAGGCGGTAATGTCGATCGCGTAGTGAATGCTTTAATTGCTGCAGAACGTGCCAATATCGTGTTACCTTTCGAACGGGGTGCAGCTATTGACCTTGCAGGTCGGGATGTACTGCAAGCCGTTCAAATGAGCGTTAACCCGAAAGTGATCGAAACTCCATTCATCTCTGGTGTAGCGATGAATGGTATTG
>NZ_JAWRYM010000102.1:0-504 GCF_046534555.1 Bacillus sp. SIMBA_074
TGGCCACCGCGTTAGAGTTTTTCCAGTATCGGTTTTCCGATTCGTTTGGTGGTAACCCACAGTTATATTCATGCGGCCTGAGCGCGCTGTAATACCCAACGATATAGTCCGTTATAGCGTGAGCTGCTTCGCTGAAGCTTACGTAGCCCGTCATCGGCACCCATTCGTTCTTCAGGCTCCTGAAGAAGCGCTCCATTGGGCTATTATCCCAGCAGTTTCCGCGCCGGCTCATACTCTGCTTGATTCGGTATCGCCACAGTAACTGCCGGAACTGCCTGCTCGTATAATGACTGCCCTGATCGCTGTGGAACATTAACCCCATGGGCTTACCGCGAGTTTCCCATGCCATTTCCAGCGCTTTCATGGTGAGCCTGCTGTCCGGCGAGAACGACATTGCCCAGCCCACTGGTTTTCTTGCGAATAGGTCGAGGACAACGGCGAGGTACGCCCAGCGTTTACCTGTCCAGATATAGGTCACATCACCGCACCACACCTGGTTTGGCT
>NZ_JAWRYM010000574.1:0-269 GCF_046534555.1 Bacillus sp. SIMBA_074
GCCGCGAAAGACAGGGGTAGCGACCGACCAAACCTTGCGCCCCCGCGTATTCTCCTGAATAAACACATGCTTTCCCCGCTGACCCTTGCATATATCCAAAATATTTTGACGAAAAAAGCCCTCTTTTTGCAGCTCACCAAAATGCTTGCCGATCAACATGTCCGGATGCTCATACATCCAAAACTCTTGTAAATACGTGCCGGCCAGGCGCATGATCCGCCCTTGTCCATTCATGACGAGAATCTCTTCATTTGAGGAGGAGTAGATCG
>NZ_JAWRYM010000575.1:0-269 GCF_046534555.1 Bacillus sp. SIMBA_074
GTAGAACTCGCCGTACCCGGCGTAGAGGTCGAGCCAGGTGAAGAACTCGTTGTCCTGGACGCTCCGGACGCTGGTGGTCATCGTTCCTCCTCGGTCGGTGCCGCGGCGAGCAGGATATCGGTGACCGCCAGCTCATCGGCGGAGGCGAAGCGCAGGTCGGCGATTCTGCCCACCGAGCGGAGGTCGCCTGCGGCAGCCTCCACTGCGGCGATCTCGGCAGGGGGGCCCGCGATGACGGCGGAGTCGACGGGCGTGCGCTGGGAGGCCTT
>NZ_JAWRYM010000576.1:0-269 GCF_046534555.1 Bacillus sp. SIMBA_074
TATCGTTTGTAACATTGTCAATCCAGACAACTCCACCTACACTCGTGATCCGCGTGGCATTGCCTTGAAGGCAGAAGCTTACCTGCAACAGCTTGGTGTAGCGGCCGCAGCGTATTTTGGCCCTGAATCGGAGTTTTTCCTGTTCGACAGTGTCCGCTATGCTTCCGGTCCATCTGGCTCCTTCTTCCATATCGATTCTGAGGAAGCATTCTGGAACACAGGAAAAGAGGGACAAAACCTCGGCTACAAGGTACGCAACAAAGGTGGTT
>NZ_JAWRYM010000577.1:0-269 GCF_046534555.1 Bacillus sp. SIMBA_074
CTAAATAAGTTTGTTCAGGGAGCTACCATCGTAGGATTAATGGTAACAGGATCTATGGTAGTTAATTTTGTTAAAGTAAGCGTGGCTGCTAAATGGAACTTTGGAGGCAAAGAAATAAATTTGCAAGAACTTCTTGATTCAATCTTACCTGGGCTTTTGCCCCTCCTCTTAACACTTGGTTTCTTATGGGCATTGTTTAAATATCAAAAGGCTATCTACTGGTTAATCTTACTTTCCTTTATTATAGGATTAGTTGGTAAATTCTTAGG
>NZ_JAWRYM010000103.1:0-498 GCF_046534555.1 Bacillus sp. SIMBA_074
GATTTTGAATGGGACGTTGAGAAAGGGGGAGAGACTCATCCAAGAGGAATGGGCCGATCGCCTAGAAGTAAGCAGAATGCCCATTCGAGAAGCCCTTACACAGCTTCAAATGGAAGGTTTGGTGGAAATGGTTCCTCATAAAGGTGCAGTCGTCACACCTATTACCCGGGATGATATTGAAGAAATTTATCATACCAGGTCCCTGCTTGAAGGCCTTGCCGTGGAAAAATCGCTTCCTTATTTAACAAAGGAGGATAAGGAAAAATTAAAAGGTATTTTGATTGAAATGGAAGGAATTCAGTTATCTGATGAAACCAATGAGCATTATATCCTTTTAAATGCGGCTTTTCATGAAACCCTCCGAAAAGGGTGCCCATGGCCAAGGGTTCAAAAAATGGTAGAAACACTGGGTATCTCACCCATTGCGCCGAATTTGCTGATTGATTATTACCCAGAAACGCAACGGGAACACCGGATGATATATGAAGCGGCACTAAG
>NZ_JAWRYM010000578.1:0-269 GCF_046534555.1 Bacillus sp. SIMBA_074
GTTTTCTTTTTGTGCCTTCAGGGCTTCCTGACCGATGAACGCTACTTCTTTATCTACCTTCACCGCAAAGCCAATACCCGCTTCGATCGGAGTAATGTCCTTGCTCAGCTCTTGTCCGTAGAGTGGCAGCTTTGCTTCAAAACGCAGCGTGTCACGCGCACCGAGTCCGCATGGTAGAAGGCCGTCTTCCTGTCCTGCGAGAAGCAGGGAATCCCACAGTTTGACCGCTGTATCTGCGTCTAAATAAATTTCAAATCCGTCTTCACCCG
>NZ_JAWRYM010000579.1:0-269 GCF_046534555.1 Bacillus sp. SIMBA_074
TGGCCGCGTCGTGCGCGACGGACGAGCGGAGGGCGAGAACCACGACGGCGCGGGCGAGGGCCCGGGTCCTCGCGGCGAGCGAGCGTGCGGCGGAACGGTGGAAGAGCACGCCGTGGCGGCGCAATGCCGATGTCCCGGGAACCTGGCTCCGGCAGGGGGCCCTGCGACTCTCCGCCGCGACTCGATCGCCACTCGATCGTGCGCTGGAGCGCGGGTCGTTGACACTGCGGGGCTATGACCGAGTGCTCAGAGTCGCGTGGACGATGGCC
>NZ_JAWRYM010000580.1:0-269 GCF_046534555.1 Bacillus sp. SIMBA_074
GTAAAGCGGATGCGCCCGGCGACGCCCAAATGGAGATGGCAATATGCCGTAACTGCCCTCTGGCTTTTTGCCCTGCTCGGCCTCTGGCTCTACCTGCGCACAAAGGGGGGCTCGCCCGCCGCGCTCCTCGGCGCGACTCTGGACGGCCTTCGCGACGACCCGCTCGCTCCCCTCTGGCTTCTGCTCGTTTACCTCGTCCGGCCCCTGCTACTCCTGCCCATCACGCTTTTAACCATCGCCGCCGGGATGCTGTTCGGGGCGGTGTGGGG
>NZ_JAWRYM010000581.1:0-269 GCF_046534555.1 Bacillus sp. SIMBA_074
CTCTTTGGCATACTTTTTCACCGTTTCACCCATGTGCTGGAAGGAAAGACTGTCTACCTTTTCGCCGTCCCAGCGCGGAACGTTCGGTGTCGTTACGCCAATAATCCCAACTTTGATACTGTCTACAACGGCGATTGTGTATGGTTTAACAAAAGACTTTCCATCCTTGGTCGTAATATTTGCGCCGAGAACAGGGAATTTTACTTCTTTTTCGATTCGCTTGATCAAGTCGAGACCAAAATTGAATTCATGATTGCCTAAGGTCATCG
>NZ_JAWRYM010000582.1:0-269 GCF_046534555.1 Bacillus sp. SIMBA_074
GGGCTGCGCGGACTCTCGGGCGACGGCGACGCCACGACTCCGTGGGCCTTCGGGCGGCTCGGCTGGTCGGTGCTCGCTGCGGTCGCCGTCCTCGCGCTGAACCTCGTCGGCGATCTGCCGGGGGCAGGTCCCGTGCTCGCCGCCGCCGCCGTCATCGTGGCGCTCGTCGCGGTTCGTGCGCTGCTGCCGAAGGGCACGCTGCGGGCGCGGCGCGGGCTGCCGTCGGTGCTTCTCGTGCGCGGGCTCGCCGCGGCCGGGTTCTTCGGTGC
>NZ_JAWRYM010000583.1:0-269 GCF_046534555.1 Bacillus sp. SIMBA_074
GAAGACGATCATGGCGTTCTTGCCGCCCAGCTCGAGCGAGACGTGCTTCACCCGCCCCGATTCGGCCGCGCGGCGTTGGATCATGAGACCCGTGCCGATCGAGCCGGTGAACGCCAGTCGCTTGATCGCATCGTGGGTGACGATCGCATCGCCTACCGCGGCGCCACCCGTCACGACATTGACGACCCCAGGAGGGAACGCCTCGTTGAAGATCTCTCCGAGCGCGAGGGTAGACAGCGAGGTCTCCTCCGACGGCTTGATGACGATCG
>NZ_JAWRYM010000584.1:0-269 GCF_046534555.1 Bacillus sp. SIMBA_074
CTACGTGAAATTTGCCACTGCGTTGACCCACCTGGTCGGGTCGTCGAATTTCGATGCGATGTCCGGAACCTTTTATGCACGGTTTACGGTAAAGGATACGGACAACAGTGATTCTTATTTGCGTCAAGCGTATCGTCTATTTACTCTGCATACCGATGGAACCTTTGTAGATGAACCAACGGACTGGCTGCTGATGATGAAAATGGATGAGCGCAATGCGGTTGGAGGAGAATCGCGCCTGCTGCACCTTGATGACTGGGAAGAGCTGG
>NZ_JAWRYM010000585.1:0-269 GCF_046534555.1 Bacillus sp. SIMBA_074
TGACCCGGATGATCGCCGCGACGGGCCCGAACAGTTCCTCCGCGTAAGCCGGCATGCCCGGCCCGACCGCATCGAGGATCGTCGCCGCGTAGGCGGCATGCGTGCCGGCGACCGGCGCGCCGCCGAGCAGCACCTTCGCCCCCCTGCCCACGCTCGCCTGCACCTGCCGGTGCAGTTCGTCGCGCAGGTCGGCGCGGGCCATCGGCGCCAGCGTGGTGTCCTCGCGCTGCGGATCGCCGGGCACGCGTGCGGCGGCGGCGGCGACGAAC
>NZ_JAWRYM010000586.1:0-269 GCF_046534555.1 Bacillus sp. SIMBA_074
GTTGATAAAGTCCACTCTCCCCTCCCACCCATGGTGATGATTATGACTACGGCCGGATCAGGATCAGAGGTCTCTCAGTTTTCGGTGATCGTCGATTCATTCCGCGAGAAAAAAATGACGATCATTTCAAAATCACTCGTCCCCGATATTGCAATAATCGATCCTGGTACCTTAACCACCTTGGGACCGGATTTGACCGCGGCTACTGGAATGGATGTTTTAACCCACGCCATTGAATCCTACGTTTCTATCGCTGCGACACCGTTGAC
>NZ_JAWRYM010000104.1:0-496 GCF_046534555.1 Bacillus sp. SIMBA_074
CAACTGAGGTGAAGTGGTTTTTGCAATAGCATATTGGGATAATAATTGGATTAATGTCCTAAACTGCTGTTGGGGAATACTGACAGGGCAGTAAGTGTTTATTGGGGAAGTAACCCAGTTAGCAATCAAAGTGGGAAGGCAATCAAGTAATTATCATAAGGATCGGAATGTTCATTTCAGACTATTTGCTTCCATATATAGTGACCAGTGTTGGACCGTAAGGGGATTGAAGCAGAAAAAATGACATGGTGTGCACAATGCCGTTACCCACGTCCGTGGTCGAGTTAGAAAAATACGTTTTTAAATCCTGGCTAACATCGTCATCATTCACGATCCCATCGATAGTTACCTAATTAACATGATAGGTAATGGAAATCGTAGTGTTAAGAAAATTCAGATTTGCTCTTGAGGTTATGTACGTGGCGAATATATTGTAAAAATTATATTTCATTATATTAAAGTAACATTAAATGGAAAATGGAGCAGAGCTACTTTT
>NZ_JAWRYM010000587.1:0-269 GCF_046534555.1 Bacillus sp. SIMBA_074
CGTCACCGCGCTCTATTTCGCACTGGTGTTGGCCGCGGTACCTATCAGAATATTTGAAGGTTTCCGCCTTTGCTATGCAGAGAGGAAGGGAATAGTTGCTGGGTACTGCGACTACTCGTGGAAAAGAAAGATTTTTGCATTTCTGGTTGCGATCTTGTTTTTATCTGGGAGTGTGTTTCTTTTGATTTTTCATGGTCAATATTTTGACTGGAATTTTGTGTCTGTCGGAAAGTCGAGATTCTGGCTTGGAATGGTCGGGCCATTGTTTG
>NZ_JAWRYM010000588.1:0-269 GCF_046534555.1 Bacillus sp. SIMBA_074
TCCGGTGGTCTTTTTATTGGGCCTTGAAGAAGGGGTTTTCCCTCACAGCCGCTCGCTCATGGATGAAGAGGAGATGGAAGAAGAACGCCGTCTGGCCTATGTGGGAATTACAAGGGCTGAAAATGAGCTATTCATAAGCAATGCCCAAATGCGGACATTGTATGGACGGACCAGTATGAATCCAGTTTCACGTTTCATCAGTGAAATACCAGAGGAACTCCTTGAAGATCTTAAACCGAAACCGGCTCCTAGAGCTAGGCAAACACCTT
>NZ_JAWRYM010000589.1:0-268 GCF_046534555.1 Bacillus sp. SIMBA_074
CGGTATCCCTGCCTCGCTATCTACTCCACTATCGTCTCCCATGGAGCCGGGTGTGGTGTTTTGCTGGGCAAAGGCCTGCTCGTTAGAAGTATTTTGTTCACCGACAGAAGTATCTCCCAACGAAATACCTTGCTCAGCCAGCGCTTCGCGAAGCTGGGGAATAGCTTGCTCAATCACTTGGCGAACTTGGGCATGCGCGGATAAGAAGTGTGCTTGTGCCCCATGCTCTGTCATCTTTAACGAAATAGACAGCGGGCCAAGCTCTGCT
>NZ_JAWRYM010000590.1:0-268 GCF_046534555.1 Bacillus sp. SIMBA_074
CTGCTCGCCTTCCGTCCGGAGGTGCAGGAACCCGCCGACTTCGACGCGTTCTGGGAGCGGACGATCGCGGAGGCGCGAGCCGCGGGCGGAACCCCGGAGCTCACCCCGGCGGACACGCCGGTGACGCAGCTCATCGTCGAGGACCTGGTGTTCCCCGGCTTCGGCGGCGAGCCGGTGCGGGCCTGGGTGTCGCGTCCTCTGAACGCCGACGGACCGCTCCCCGCGGTGGTGCAGTTCCAGGGCTACGGCGGCGGGCGCGGCATCGCCG
>NZ_JAWRYM010000591.1:0-268 GCF_046534555.1 Bacillus sp. SIMBA_074
TTCCACGTCTCAGCTCCGGTCGCGCGAGCCCGCCTGTACCTGACCGCGCTGGGCATCGCCTCTCCGTTCTTGAACGGAGAGGCGATCTCCCCCGATCTCTTCGCGCCGGGGTGGACTTCATATGAGCACCGCATCCGCTTCCACACGTACGACGTGACCCCGCTCGTCAGAGAGGGTGCGAACGAGCTCAGCGTGATCCTCGGCAACGGCTGGTATCGCGGGCGAGTCGCCTCATTCCACCTGCACCGTGGAGCCGTTTACGGGGATC
>NZ_JAWRYM010000105.1:0-494 GCF_046534555.1 Bacillus sp. SIMBA_074
TTTTTATGATGGATAAGTGGAGAGCAAAGATGAAGCTACGTGGTTCATTGATGAGGGCATTTAAACTTGGTGGAATCCACAAGCAAACTACAACGCAATCAAAGACGTATACACGTTATCCCAAGATTCATGATGTCCATATTCATGAGGAAAATGAAGCTGTCAGATTCACTTTTACCTTACCCGATGGTGTTAATCCTGATTTGGTTTTGAAACAAGAATGGGTATTCAAACAGTGTTTTGGAAATAACATTGAAATAGATGGTAAGGTGAAGAAGTTTATCTTGTGGTGTTATTCAAAGGACATGGAAAAAGATATTCCATACGAGTTTAAAAAAATTCAATCTCATTTGAAGGGTAAAATAATCCCTATTATGTGCGGTGTAGATAGGTTAGGTAAGATGAATGTGAAGGATATGGCAGAAGAACATCATATGTTGCTCACAGGAACTACCGGAAGTGGTAAGAGCTCATTAATTAGGGGAATATTGACC
>NZ_JAWRYM010000592.1:0-268 GCF_046534555.1 Bacillus sp. SIMBA_074
ATCGAGTAGAGATGCTTGCACATCCTCGTCTTTCAGGAGTCAGCCTGGATGCATATGGATGGGTAGACTTTACTCATGTTTTTGTCAAGACTTAGCGGAAAATGTCACAATTTAGTGTGAAACCGCTTTCCTCTTTCATCGTATAATTACGTAGAGAGATATTCTTATCAATAACATGACATCACCACGTTTGGAGGAGGAAGTGCGCGTTGTTTACTAGAACGGAAAAGGACAAACATATTTTGTTTGCTTCGATTCGATTGATGAT
>NZ_JAWRYM010000593.1:0-268 GCF_046534555.1 Bacillus sp. SIMBA_074
TCGTCTCCTTGCTTATCAGAATCGTCGCTTATCAGAACGAAGTTGTTTCTCCAGTTTCCGTATGATTTTGCATCATGATATTCTAAAATCTTATTTACCATTTCCTGTGCCTGTGTATTGTCTGAAACCAGCATACGCCCCACAGCAATATCAATTCCGTCAAAAGGTTCGCTAATAATTCCTTCGGTAGGATCCATTAGTCCGTAAAAATCATCAGAGGCAAATCCGTCTTCACCCACAGTATTGCTTTTGAGGGCCTGATATATAG
>NZ_JAWRYM010000594.1:0-268 GCF_046534555.1 Bacillus sp. SIMBA_074
GCTGACGTTGAGGTATTGATGGTGGCCATTGAGGCAGTACGATTGCGTTAAGGTATGATTTACCTGTTGGGCAAAGAACTCCGCTTTCTCGGCGGCCTTCAGTTTATCGTTGTCCAGCCCGTCAATAATCAGCACGAACTCATCGCCGCTTAAACGACCAATCGTACAGCCTTGCTGCTCCAGCGCTTTCAGCCGAGTTGCCATCTGTTTGAGTAGGTCGTCGCCTGCCCGGTGGCCGATGCCATCATTGATACGCTTGAACTCATCT
>NZ_JAWRYM010000595.1:0-268 GCF_046534555.1 Bacillus sp. SIMBA_074
CGAGGTGCTCCCCCAGCATACAGGACGCAGCGACGTCACTCACCCTGCACCGACAAGGCCCCGCCGGAGTCATCCACGCGCTCCATCGAACGGGCCGAGTTGTCCATCTGACCGCTCCGAGGAGCCGTCACACTCCCCTCATGCGCATTCTGCTCCGAACGACGTCCGGCACGGCCATCGCCGTGCTCGTTGCGCTCGCCCTGTGCGCACCCGATACCTCGGCGGCCTCGGGCGGCACAGCAGACCTACCGCGCTGGCGCTGGCCGCT
>NZ_JAWRYM010000012.1:0-162298 GCF_046534555.1 Bacillus sp. SIMBA_074
CTTTCACTTTATACTCGTAAGCTACTCCGTTTGCATCGTATGCTTGTAGGTTTTCAAATGTGTACTTCCAATTTGTTGCTTCTGTTACTTCTTTTGTGTCTACTACTTTACCGTTTTGTAGTAAATCTACTTTAATCATCGTCGGACGATCTGTTGCGTTGTTATCGTTCCAAGTCTTTGTTCCTTCTACTTTCGTTTCGCCTACTTTTGTATTCGTGATGTCATAACTGCTTACGCTAGATTTATATCCCGCAATCGGTTGTTCTTTCACTTCATACTGATAAGCTACTCCACTCGCATCGTATGCTTCTAAATCTGCAAATATATATTTCCAACCCATTACTGCTAGTACATCTTGTGTTTTGATTACGTTACCGTTTTGTAGTAAGTCTACTTTGATCATTGCCGGACGGTCTATTGCATTTCCGTCTTTCCACGTCTTTGTTCCTTCTACTGTCAATTTTGCTACTTTTGTGTTTGTAATGTTGTAGCCATTTACTTCCGATTTATATCCCGCTACTGGATGCTCTTTTACTGTGTACGTATAAGGAACACCATTTGCATCATATCGTGCTAAGTCTGCAAATGTATAATTCCAACTGGTTGCTTCTGTTACATCTTGTGTTTGAATTACATTGCCATTTTGCAATAAGTCTACTTTGATTGTTGTTGGTCGATCTGATGCATTGTTGTCATTCCAAGTTTTCGTTCCTGCTACTGTTGTTTTTGCATCTTTTGTATTCGTAATGTCATATCCTTTTACTTCGGATTGATATCCATCTACTGCTTGTTCTTTCACTTCATACTTGTACGCTTTTCCTTCGGCATCATATGCCGCTAAATCTTTGAATTCATACTTCCAACCGCTTGCTTCTGTTACTTCTTGCGTTGCGATTACTTTATCGTTTTGTAGTAAGTCTACTTTGATTGTTTTCGGACGATCCGGTGAATTGTTATCCTTCCACGTTTTCGTTCCTTCTACTTTTGTTTGACCTACTTTTGTATTTGTAATGTCATAACCTTTTACTTCGTATTGATATCCGTCTACTGCTTGTTCTTTCACTTCATACTTGTTTGCCTTACCTTCGGCATCGTATGCCGCTAAATCTTTGAATTCATATTTCCAACCTGTTGCTTCTGTTACTTCTTGTGTTGCGATTACTTGGCCATTTTGTAGTAAGTCTACTTTAATCATCGTCGGACGATCTTTCGCATTATCATCCTTCCACGTTTTCGTTCCTTCTACTTTCGTCTTGCCTACTTTTGTATTCGTGATGTCATAACCTTTTACTTCTGTTTGATATCCATCTACTGCTTGTTCTTTCACTTCATACTTATATGCCTTACCTTCGGCATCATATGCCGCTAAATCTTTGAACTCATACTTCCAACCGCTTGCTTCTGTTACTTCTTGCGTTGCGATTACTTGGCCATTTTGTAGTAAGTCTACTTTAATCATATTCGGACGATTTTCCGCATTTCCGTCCTTCCATGTTTTCGTTCCTTCTACTTTGGTTGTTTGTACCACTTTTGTATTTGTAATGTCATAACCATTTACTTCTGTTGTGTATCCATCTATCGGTTGTTCTTTAACTTCATACTTGTACGCCACTCCATTTGCATCATAGACTGCTAGGTTGTCAAATTTGTATTTCCAACCATCTGCCGCTGTTACTTCTTTTGTGTCTACTATTTTCTCATTTTGTAGTAATTCTACTTTGATTGAACTTGGACGATCTTTCTCGTTATCGCCTTTCCACATCTTCGTTCCTGAAACAGATGTAGTTTTCACTTTATTTGGAATATCCAGTTCGACTCCATTTTCATCATCTGATTTTATTTCAAACTCTACTTTTTTCTGAGGATCGAAATCAATATAGTCTGGAGCTGAAACCTCTTGTACATAATATTTACCTGGTGATAATTGAGGAGTTTCAACTATCCCTTTTTCATTTGTTTTATATTCGCCCCCAACTTGTTCACCAGACTCTTTATACAACTTAAACGAAACATTCGGGATTACTTTTTCTTTATTTCCTTCAATATGTTTAACAATTTTCAGCTTTCCTTTTGGAACCTTGTTACCGGTAGCACCACCGCTAGCTTCCATATTTTCGACTGGGTAACTGCCCGATTCATTAACTGGCTCTTTGTTCCAAACTTGGTAATCAATCGTATAATCATTCTTAAAAAACTCTTGCTTCTTCCCTGCTTCCGTTATAGTAGAGCTATAACCAATCGAAAAGGCGGCAAGACGTGCTTTATCCTTATTAAGCACAACTTTAAATGATCTGTCACCAGTAAAGGTAATCGTTCCGTAACCTTGCTTTTCAAACTCTTGTAGCGTTAAATATCGATTACCTAGGTAATTATCTACACTTATATAGAAACTATCCTTATTAAGTGTTTGACCTTCCTGTAAATTATCAGTCACAACAATATCACGACTTAACTCTTCTTTATTTAAATTTATATTCAAGAACCAACGTACTTCATTGTCCTTACCTGAGTTCATATCACCAGTTTTATAAAAAAACGGTGGCTTTCCAGGATCTGTGCCACCACCACTACTTGGACCGGTAATTGTTACAGACTGCTTATCTACAGTTGTACCGAAATTAGTTTCAATCTCTTTCTTTTGATCCGTTCCTACATTAGTAGCTTCCACGAAAAAGTTTAAATACCCTTGAATATTTTCATATGTATCCACTTTATCATTAAATGTACATACCACAGTACCTGCTGTAACTTTACAAGTACCATAGTCATTTAATGGAAACTCTCTATCTAATCCTTTTAATTCTGGAGGCAGTGTTAATGTTAGTGTGTCTCCAGGCTTCAGCCTAAGTCCATCTTTTTCACTGAAGTTTACAGTTACTTTAGTCCTTTCTGTGGTACTTAGATTTGTTTTACCAATCTGAAAACTATCCACAAGTCCTGCTGTGTTTAGCTCTTGTGCATTTGCTACTATAGGTAAAAGACTTTGACCTATAGTAAACATAAAAATCATTATAATCGAAAAAATCGAAGTAACTCTTTTTAAATACATATTTTATGTTATCCTCCTATAAAATTAAAAATAGATAGATCCTGGTACAAGCATACTATGACAAAGATTCTACTATTCAATGTCATTAAGCCACTTTACTAAAACTTGTTTGACAGCTATTATCATCTTTTTCTCTTTTTCAATCCTTCTACTACTTAAAAAATTGCAGTTTGACTTTTATATAGATTCATCTAATTTCTCCGACATTTTATTTATCGTATATACTGTTTAACAAAAACAGATACAGGACAAATTTTGATAAAGGAATTCAAATTACAAATACCCATGAACGAACAAACAACTTCAAAGTCAGAAGAAGACCACTCAACAAGCACTCACGATAAAACTCATGACGGTCGTTGTCTTATTATGCTGTAGAGTTTCCGAAATTTCTCCATACCAACGCAAACGTTTGCTCTATAAATGCAAAAATTTCATTGTCGACAAGTATGGAAGAGCTACTTCACAGTAAATATGCATTTGGTCAACTTCCTTACTTATCCTCATAAAGAATAACAAGAAGTACAATCTATAATCGAATTTAGCATATCAGCCGAAGAAGGTTACGACTGTGAAACATGCTAGGATACTCGTATTCTAAAAGATGTTATTGAAGATGCATTTTCTGCCATTATGAGTTGAGGTGAAATTGGCCATATGTTAAAACATTTTGTGTTTAGTTACACAGCCGACCTACACACCGAAACAAGTAGAACAAGAAGCGTTCCACCGCCAGCATTATATAATTAAAAACGCTCTGGATGAAGTATTGTTTGCCTATGCAAGATGATAGTCATATTCTCCAAATTTGAATACAGTGGACCGAATTTGGGGGTAACTAAAAAAGAGTATGATTGTCAACTGATTTCATGTAAATCGTATAGAAATACGAAATTCAGCCTTTTCATTTTTGGAGTATATAAATGAGTGTCGAGAAAAAACCCTTTTCCTAATGGGTTCCATGGCTATGTCGAAGAATTAAAATGAGCTTATATATGATGATAATATCAAAACCGAGAAATTTATATCCTTTCATTATTTTTTATCAAATCATGAAACCTTTAATTGTACTATATGTACTATTTTAAACATACCACCCCTAGTTTCTTGACTAAGTTGGAAGTTTTCAAGATTAATTACTAATTGTTTAAATACTTGGTTAGATGAATTGTTCTTTTAGTATTTGGCATAGCTGTAACAATGTTTTTTACAACAATCACACCATTTTCTAGTAACATTCCACCAACTAATAATACATATATGGATTTTTGATAATCTTACCCCCAACAGTCTATTATTCTAGAATCGTTCCTAAAAATCAATAGTTAATTGGTATTTTACTATTTTCACTCCATCACCATAACATATATTTGTCACATGTATTTAGATTAGAAAATTGGCACAGAAAAAGAGATAGCTTTGCCATCTCTTTTTCTGTTTCAACTTCCCCTTATCAAGCCACACGACTTTTCGGTGCTCTTCTTTCTTTGACTTCTGATCAGTCTATAGACTGATCAGAAGTTTATATATCAACTTGTATATCAATTCTAAACAAAAATAGACATCTTTTCTTTATTACATTTTTTCTGGTGCAGATACTCCTACGATTGCTAATGCATTTTGAAGTGTCGTGCGTACTGCTTTCATTAATTCGTAACGAGCTTTACTTAATTCTAAGTTATCTTGGTTTAATACTTTTTCTGCATTGTAGAAGCTGTGTAATGCTGCAGCTAATTCAAATGCATAGCTTGTAATGCGGTGTGGCAGACGTTTTTGCGCTGCATCCGCAACTACAGCTGGGAATTCACCAAGTTTTTTCAGTAACTCTACTTCTTTCTCAGAAGTAACAAGTTTGTAATTTACGTCTCCGCCTGTAGCTAATCCTAACTCTTCACCTTGACGAAGGATACTGCATACACGAGCATGTGCATATTGTGCATAGTATACTGGGTTTTCATTAGATTTTGATACAGCTAAGTCCATATCGAAGTCTAAATGAGAATCACCGCTACGCATTGCGAAGAAGTATCGCATTGCGTCCACGCCTACTTCTTCCATAAGCTCACGAAGTGTAACTGCTTTACCTGTACGCTTACTCATTTTCATTTTTTCACCATTTTGGTACAGTTGTACCATTTGGATGATTTCTACTTCAAGTGTTTCTTTATCGTAACCTAGTGCTTGAATAGCAGCTTTCATACGAGGAATGTAACCGTGGTGGTCAGCACCCCAAATGTTGATTAGCTTATCGAAACCACGCTCTAATTTATCACGGTGATAAGCGATATCTGGCGTTAAGTATGTGTAAGAACCGTCATTTTTAATTAATACACGGTTTTTGTCGTCACCGTAAGTCATTGAACGGAACCAAGTTGCTCCGCCTTCTTCAAAGATTTCGTCACGCTCTTTTAATACAGCAAGAGCCTGATCAATTTTTCCGTTTTTGTATAATGATGTTTCTGAGAACCACACATCGAAGTTAACACGGAAGCTTGCTAAATCTTTTTGAAGTTTTGCTAACTCATATTTTAAACCGTATGAACGATAGAATTCATAGCTTTCTTCTGCATCAGCTTTTGCATAACGATCGCCAAACTCTTCAGCTAAGCGTTTACCAATTCCAATGATGTCCGCACCATGGTAACCGTCTTCTGGCATTTCTTTCTCTAAACCTAAAGCTTGCATGTAACGAGCTTCAACAGAAAGAGCTAAGTTATGAATTTGGTTACCAGCATCATTAATGTAGTACTCACGAGATACATCATATCCTGCTTTTGCTAATACGTTACATAAAGTGTCACCTACTGCCGCACCACGTGCATGTCCTAAGTGAAGATCGCCTGTTGGATTCGCAGATACGAACTCAATTTGTACTTTTTCACCTTTACCAGTATTCGTTTCACCGTATGCTTCACCAGCGTTGACGATTGTTGGGATTAAGTCTGTTAAGTAGCTATTATCCATGTAGAAGTTAATGAAACCAGGACCAGCGATTTCAATTTTTTCAATAGAAGCTTTTGCTTTATCGAAGTTTGCAACTAAGTCTTCTGCAATCATACGAGGTGCTTTTTTCGCAACGCGTGCAAGTTGCATTGCCATATTTGTAGAGAAGTCACCATTTGTTTTATCTTTTGGAGATTCTAATACAACGTTTGGAATTTGTTCTTCTGTCGCTAGTTCTGCCTTTAATACAGCAGCTTGAATTTCTTCTTTAATCAATCCTTTTACTTGTTCTAAAGAATTCATTATTTTGCCTCCTTCAAATTAAGTGTAATTGTATATCTGCCAGCTTCTTGTTCACTTAGAAGCAATGCGTACGTTAAGAAGAGTTGTCCTTTTTTCTTTTCATCCGACCATTTAAAAAGAACGTTATCAGTTTTCGTTTGCAATGCAAACGTACCAAGTTCACTCGTATACGTACCAGTTGTCCATTCACCTTTCACATGCGTCTGACGCATAGAAATAGCACCTGAACGCATAATGAGAACTTGTTCATCTTGAATTTTAATAATTGTTTTCACTTCGCCTTGTTCGTTCGGCTCTTGGAATGTTATATATGTACCTTGACCTTTTACATAGTATTGACCATTTGCTTCAAAAGCAACGGTTTCCTTCCTCGCCCCTTCACGGATTTCTGTTACGAAATGAACGTGTACCGGCAAGCCTGCAAGTTGTTTCTTCACGTCTTGCACACCCTTCAAATGTTATAGATATTAAATACTACTTATAATAAATCACTTTTCCTATCATATCAAAAAAAGACTCTGTCTGTCTGCTGAAAAATCAGGAAAACTCCTTTTCAAAAAATAATTCACCTTCACTTTATTTCATATGTTAAAATATTTTTTAAATCTAAATATTCTTTTATTTCAAGGGGTGAATTTGGTGCTACCAACAAAATTAAAAAAAGGTGATGAAATAAGGGTTATTTCACCATCTTGTAGTTTAAGTATTGTCTCAAATGAAAACAGAGACCTTGCTATAAAAAGATTAACCGACATAGGCTTTCAAGTTACATTCTCAAAATATGCTGATGAGATAGATCGATTCGCTTCCTCTTCTATTTCTTCACGAGTTCAAGACCTCCACGAAGCATTTAGAGATCCTAATGTAAAAGCCATTTTGACGACACTTGGCGGATACAACTCTAATGGTTTATTGAAACATCTCGATTATGATTTAATTCGAGAAAATCCGAAAATTTTCTGCGGTTATTCTGATATTACCGCTTTAAGTAACGCAATTTATGCTAAAACAGGCTTAGTTACATATTCAGGTCCTCACTTCTCTTCATTTGGAATGGAGAAAGGACTCGATTATACGACCGATTACTTTTTAAAGTGCTTAACTTCTCATGAACCTATTGAAATCCTACCATCTGAAACATGGAGCGATGATTCTTGGTATATGGATCAAGAAAATCGAGAATTTATTAAAAATGAAGGATATGTTTCGATTCAAGAAGGAGAAGCTACAGGGGATATTATCGGCGGAAATATGAGCACTTTGAATTTACTACAAGGTACACCATATATGCCAAGCTTAAGAAATAAAGTTTTATTTCTTGAAGAAGATAGTTTAACGGGAAAAGCTACACTTAAAACTTTCGATCGATATTTACATTCTCTTATGCAGCAAACTGATTTTGAATACGTAAAAGGCATCGTTATAGGAAGAATGCAAAAAGGAACAGAATGTATGATAGAGGACATTCAAGAAATGATTGCTTCAAAGCCTGAACTTGCTCATATCCCTATTATTGCGAATGCCAGTTTCGGACATACAACTCCAATCTTTACTTTCCCAATTGGCGGAAGGGCAAAAATCATTTCTAATAAAGAAAGTTCAGCTATCACCATTTTAACGCACTAAAAAAGGAGCGAACGATTCGCTCCTTTTATGGTTTTTCTATTTTTTGCAACGCTTTTTGCGGGATTGATTCTTTCGAGATTTCAGCCCATCCTTTTCCCTGCATACCTTTTGCATAAATTTTTATAAAAGCACCCGTATGCAATTCACGGTTCACCATTCTTTTAATAACTTGTAGCTTTCCATCTTCTGTATACCCTTTAAATGTATACAAATATTCATCGTCTTTTTTCTCACTTTTATCTATAACAGCATAATAATCTTGTATTTCTTTATTTGAAAAGAAGTTGTCTACAAAAGCATGCACACCTTCTGTTTTCGTGTTTAAATAATATGCTGTTCCACCTAAAATAATGGCGAACACAGCTAAAACTTTAATTACCAATTTCATAAATGCGCCTCCTGTTTGCACTGCTTTCTCACTAGCCGTATGTCTATACCTGTATTATACGAAAAAAGGCATACTATACTCTATCGAAATGCCTTACACTTTCCTTACATTATTGTAAGAGTTTTTCACCTTACAGCAATTTCCCAATAAAAAATTTTTCCGTTTAACAAACTTTTATATTATTATTGAATGATACAAATTTTTATTACAAAAATCAAAGGAGACAATTTTCAAATGGCTATCTTGCAAGGTTTAGCACTATTACTTGTTGTACTTTGTCTATTTACACTTTTCAGTTACCGTGCGCCTTACGGAATGAAAGCAATGGGCGCTTTAGCTAATGCAGCAATCGCAAGTTTTCTTATTGAAGCATTTCACCGTTATATTGGTGGAGAAATGTTTCATAATGACTTTTTACAATCAGTAGGAGTAGCTTCTGGTAGCATGAGCGGTGTCGCAGCGGCAATTTTAGTCGCATTAGCAATCGGTGTCTCACCCGTATACGCTGTTTTAATCGGTATAGCTACTAGTGGATTCGGTATTTTACCAGGATTTTTCGCTGGATACGTTTGTGCTTTCGTCGTGAAATTTCTCGAAAAGAAATTACCAGCTGGTGTAGAATTTTTAGCAATTCTATGTATTGCCGCACCAATTTCACGTGGAATGGCCATGCTTATGGATCCACTCGTTAACGCAACACTCGGTAAAATCGGTTCTATGATTTCAGTTGCAACTACAGAAAGTCCTATCATTATGGGTATTATGCTTGGTGGATTAATAACAGTTATTTCTACATCTCCATTAAGTTCTATGGCACTAACTGCAATGCTCGGATTAACTGGTTTACCGATGGCAATTGGTAGTCTTGCCGTAGCAGCCTCTGCCCCAATGAACTTCATTTTCTTTAAACGACTAAAAATCTGTTCAAAGAAAGATACAATCGCTGTGGCAATCGAGCCGTTAACACAAGCCGATGTTGTCTCAGCAAATCCAATTCCAATTTACGCAACAAACTTTGTTGGTGGTGCACTTGCTGGTATTATTACGTCACTATTCCAGCTCGTTAATAATGCACCAGGGACAGCATCCCCAATTCCAGGACTTCTCGTACTGTTCGGATTTAATGATGTAATAAAAGTAACGATTGCTGCCGTATTATGTGGAATCGTTACCACTATTGTTGGATACGTCGGTTCCATTGTGTTCCGCAAATATCCAATCCGTTCTGCTGATGAAATTCGCGGAATTACTTCGGAAGAGAAAGTTGCGTAAAGAAAGGGAGCTATTCTCATCGTTTGAGAATAGCTCTTTTTTATGTCGCTTGACGTTAAGTGAAATTATATTGAACACAACTCCGCATATATCGACTTAACTACTAAATAAAACAATAATAACCTACCTATTAATAAAAGAAGCCGGCTCAAAACACTTTTTGAGTCGGCTTCACTTTTACTTTATCCAGCTACAGCGGCTAGAATGATCGGTGGCTTCGCTTCTTCCTTCGAGGCAAAAAACGCCTCTACGTCTGAAGCTCCATCCCCCTCACATTCTGAGCGAGCCGCTTGCGCTTTTATTTTATCCAGCTACAGCAGCTAGAATCCCCGGCCATTTCACACTCTCGTTCGAAGCCAAAAGCGCTTCTCGGTCGAGCGTTCCAATGACCTGCGATTCTGAGCGAGCTGCCTACGCTTTTATTTAACCCAACCGAGCAGCATTTCCCGCACGAATTTGCTTGCTGCGATTGGTGTTTGATCACTATGATCGTAGACTGGAGCTACTTCTACTAAGTCTGCTCCGACTACTTGTATATTTGAATTTGCAATTGCTACGATGGACTCTAATAGTTCTTTAGATGTGATACCTCCAGCTTCTAATGTTCCTGTTCCAGGAGCGTGAGCTGGGTCTAATACGTCGATGTCAATTGTGACATAGACTGGGCGTCCTGCAAGTTTCGGTAATACTTCCTTTAACGGTTCTAATACGTCAAATTTATATAAGTTCATACCTACTTCTTTTGCCCATTCGAATTCTTCCTTCATTCCAGAACGAATACCGAAAGAATATACGTTTTCCGGACCAATTAAATCGCACACTTTACGAATTGGTGTAGAGTGGGATAAAGGCTCTCCCTCATATGACTCACGTAAGTCAGTATGAGCATCCATATGGATGATTGCTAAATCCGGATATTTTTTTGCCATTGCCTTAAAAATTGGCCAAGACACTAAGTGCTCTCCGCCGAGACCTAGTGGAAACTTACCGGCATCTAATAGTTTTGCTACATATTCTTCAATCATGTCTATGCTGCGCTGTGGATTCCCAAATGGTAATGGGATATCACCCGCATCAAAATATTTTACCTCTTCTAGTTCACGATCTAAATACGGACTATATTCTTCAAGACCGATTGATACTTCACGAATACGTGCAGGGCCAAAGCGAGATCCTGGACGGAAACTTACTGTCCAATCCATAGGCATCCCGTAAATAACTGCCTCTGACTCTTCAAAACTTGGATGACTTTTAATAAATACTTTACCTGAATAAGCTTCATCAAAACGCATATTCTTTTCCTCCTTATGTGGAACTTAAGGTATCCCAACCTTTCACTATTTCTCAAATTTGGAGCGCATTGCTCCTCTTTCTCGATTTACCTGGGCCTTCTTGTTATCACAAGAAGACTACTTCATTTGTAGCAGTGTAAGTAACTAGCATGTTCAAGCCTTCTAGACAAACACCTTAAATGAGTTACTTACACTTTATTTATTTCAATTTAACGCTCTTACTTAATTAAATCGCCAACAAATTTCGGTAATGCGAATGCTGCATTGTGTAATTCTTTTGTGTAATATTTCGTTTCGATTTCATGGAAACGCTCTTCACTTACTTCTAATGGATCATGTTTTTTAGATCCGATTGTGAACGTCCAAAGTCCACTTGGATACGTCGGAATGTTTGCTGTGTATAGACGAGTAATTGGGAAAATCTCTTTTACGTCTTTAAACACAGTTGTAATTAGTTCCGGTGTAAACCAAGGGTTGTCCGTTTGAGCAACGAAAATACCATCTTCTTTTAACGCTTTAGAAATTCCAGCGTAGAAGCCTTTTGTAAATAGGTTTACTGCTGGGCCTACTGGCTCAGTAGAATCTACCATAATTACGTCATATTCATTTTCGCTTTCTGCGATGTGTAGGAAACCGTCTCCTACTTTTACTTCTACACGCTCATCATCTAATGCGCCTGCAATTGATGGTAAGTATTGTTTAGAGTACTCAATTACTTTTCCATCAATTTCAACAAGAGTTGCTTTCTTTACGCTTGGGTGCTTTAATACTTCACGAATAACACCACCATCGCCACCGCCTACTACTAATACGTTTTCAGGGTTTGGATGTGTAAATAAAGGTACGTGCGCTACCATTTCATGATAAACGAACTCGTCCTTTTCTGTTGTCATAACCATGCCATCTAAAATAAGCATGTTTCCGAACTCTTCCGTTTCAACCATATCAAGTTTTTGGAATTCTGTTTGCTCCGTATGTAATGTGCGGTTAATACGCGCCGTAATTCCAAAATGCTTTGTTTGTTTTTCAGTGAACCATAGTTCCATCGTACAATCACGCCTTTCAATGCAAATTTATAATAGGGACATCATTAATGTCCCCTAACAAAAATAAAACAAAACATCCAAAAAGTATAGTTAAAAGTACAAAAATACCGAAAATATATTTTAGTCAGAGGGTTCTAACATATATGTGAAAAGGGATTGCTCTGTAATAGGAAAGAAAACCCTTTCTTAAGAAAGGGTTTTTGTCTCTATTTCTACCGGTTTACGAATCGGAATTAAGATCATTACGCAACCAACTAACACAACAATTCCACCGACTAAAAACGGACTTTGTGGTGAAACTGTATGACCGATGACTCCTGATAAAATTGGAGCAATCGCGCCTCCTAACCAACGAACGAAGTTATAAACACCTGATGTAACAGATCTTTCATAAGGTGAAATATCCATTACATAACTTGTAAATAACGCGTTATTTAAGCCTGATGCTAATCCTGATAGAACGATTAACACGATTTGTAACCACATGATTTTAACGAAGAATAGTGCAATTAAGAAAATCGCAAATACGAGTAAACTACCTTTTAACAATGTTTTTGGTTCATATTTACCTTCTAGCTTATGCGCTAAAATTGCTGATCCGTAAGCTAATGCTAATCCCCATCCGCAAAATACAAATCCTAATTGAATAGCAGATAAATGCATAATCAGTGGTGAATATGCTAACACGACGAAAAATCCGTAGTAGTATAACATTCCCGAAATAGCACCTTGCATAAACGGTTTATACTTCACCAGGTTAAGTAATTCACCTACGCCTGCTGCTTTACGCTTCACTTTTCGCTCCGGTTCTTTTACAAAAAAGAAAACTAAAATAAATGCTAAAGAAATTAAAATACTCGTCGCAAAAAATGGGTAACGCCAAGAATGTCCACCTAATATACCGCCTAATAAAGGTCCACCTGCCATCCCTAAACCGATAGCTGCTTCATATAATCCTACTGCTTCATGAACTTCTTTACTTAATGCAATTAATAATGTCATCGCCGTTGCGAAGAACATCGCATTTCCTAATCCCCACCCCGCGCGGAAAAGAGATAATTGAGCAATCGTTTGCGATATACCACATATAAATGCAAATACAGTTACAATCGCAAGACCGATCGTCATCATTCGTTTATCACCAAATCTTGATGCAAATATTCCAGCTGGTAACATCATAATTGCCATCGTTAAAATATATGCTGTAAATAACATCTCGACTTGCCAATGCGAAGCACCAATTTGTTCAGCAATACTTGGTAAAATTGGGTCGACTACTCCTATACCTGAAAAGGCAAGGAAGGTAGCCACCACTGTAATCAATCTCCCTAATTTTTGTTTGCTCTCCATTTTGATTACTCTCCTTTTGTATTCTCTAAAAATGTAACTGCACGGCTTAAACTATCCTCTAGCTCTGCCTTAACACGCTGCATTTGCTCCATTTTTTCGTCTAACGTTTGCACTTGTTTTTCAAGCATCTCTTTAATTTCTTGAATCACTTCACGGTCACGCGGATTCTCACTATTTCTTCTTTGTTCCATTCTTTCTTTTAACGATAAGAAATGTTGCATTTCTTGAAGCGTAATTCCTAGTACTTCTTTCGCTTCCACAATCCTTTTAATTCTCGCAATGTCCTCATCTGTATACAGGCGAATATTCCCTTCACTGCGTTCTGGGGGATGAATTAAACCAATTTCCTCATAATAACGAAGTGTACGCTTTGTTAAACCAACTTGCTTTGTTACTTCATCAATTTTATACATGTGTATTCCTCCCTTCACTGATTATTACATTTTACGTTAACGTTAACTTTTGTGCAACTGTTATACTTTTGTAAATGTTTGTCATATGAATTGTATTTTTCTCAAAGCAGTTTCATAATGAAAGAAAAGAGATGATAAGGAGATTTCCACATGAATAAACCACTTATTTTCGCTCATCGCGGGGTAAAAGGAACACACCCAGAAAATACGATGATTGCCTTCCAAGAGGCTGAACGCATTGGGGCTCACGGAATTGAACTTGATGTTCATCTATCAAAAGATGGTGAACTAGTTGTTATTCATGATGAAACGGTGGACCGCACAACAAATGGCGTGGGACTTGTTTCTGAGAAAACTGTAGAGGAATTACAAGCCTTAGATGCTGGTAGCCATAAATATCCTTCTTTCCATGAGGCGAAAATCCCAACATTACGAGAAGTATTTATTTGGCTCTCTACAACAAATTTACAACTTAACATTGAATTAAAAACAGATGTTCTTCATTATCCAAATATTGAAGAAAAAGTTGTTGCTCTTGTTCGTGAATATCATCTATCCAATCAAATTGCATTTTCATCATTTAACCACGATTCCGTTTCATTATTAGCAGAAATTGCTCCAGAAATTCCAAGAGCGATTTTGTACGATACACCACTTGCAGATCCTATTGCTGAAGCAAAAAGGCGCGAGGCGACTGGATTACATCCAAACTTTCAATTATTAACGAAAGAGTTTGTCCAATTAGCACAGGGGCAAGGATACGTTTTTCGTCCTTACACCATTAATGAATATAAAGATTTACAAACTATGATTGACTATGGTGTAGATGTCATCATTACCGATTGGCCAGCACGTGCCTTTGAGCTCCTTTCTTAATTGAAGGGGCTTTTTTGTTTTCAAAATTTCATTGTTTAAAATAAACGAAAACCCTCAATACTAATACAATAATGCTTGTATTAATGAGGGGCTGAAAAAGATGGATCAAACTATGAATCCAAAACTTAAAAAATATAAACGTCTTTTCTTCACCGTAATGTTTTCTTGTGTTCTTTTTTTCGTTTTTTCCTTTTTTATTATCATTATAGCTGCAAAAATTATGGGGCCTCCCCCTGTTGCAGTGCCGCAAACGAGTGTCTTTTACGCTAATGATGACACTGTTATAGGACAAAGTAATGAAACACAAAAGCGCTATAATGTATCTCTTGATGAAATTTCTCCTTATGTAAAAGAGGCAACACTATCTATTGAAGATCAACGATTCTACAAACATCATGGATTTGATATAAAGCGCATTGTTGGTGCCATTGTTGCCGATTTAAAAGCAATGGCAAAAGTACAAGGTGCTAGTACTATTACACAACAGTATGCTCGTAACCTATACTTAGATCATGATAAAACGTGGAAGCGTAAACTATTAGAGGCAATGTATACCGTTCGCCTTGAAGTGAACTATAATAAAAATCATATTTTAGAAGGATATTTAAATACAATTTATTACGGGCATGGTGCTTACGGAATCGAAGCTGCTTCTCGCCTGTATTTCGATAAAACTGCAAAAGAATTAACATTAGCGGAAGCTAGTATGCTCGCAGGCATTCCGAAAGGACCTAGCTTCTACTCTCCCTTTTTAAAAGAAGAGCGTGCTAAAGGGCGTCAATCTCTCATACTAGATGAAATGGTAGAACAAGGTTATATTACAAAACAGCAAGCTGCCTCGGCAAAAAAGGAACCGCTAACTTTCGCCTCATTAGATACGAAAAAAGTGGCAGAGGTCGCGCCTTATTTCCAAGATGCTGTACAAGCTTCTCTTCTTCGTGATATCGGATTAGATGAGCAAGCCTTACAGCGAGGTGGCTTATGTATTTATACAACGCTAGACCCTAAATTACAATCTGTAGCAGAGCAAGCTGTAAAAAATCATATACCTGAAACAACAAACATCCAAACTGCCCTCGTCTCTATGAATCCAAAAACGGGTGAAGTGGCTGCCCTTGTTGGTGGAACTGATTATAATACGAGTCAATTTAACAGAGCTACACAAGCCGCTCGTCAGCCCGGATCTACATTTAAGCCATTCCTATATTACGCAGCCTTAGAACGAGGATTCACCCCTGCTACGCGCTTAAAAAGCGAATACACTGTATTCACTTTAGGTGATGGTGTTTCCAAATATAAACCGAAAAATTATAAAAACTATTATGCAGACGACTTTGTGACAATGGCACAAGCACTCGCTGTTTCTGATAACGTATATGCTGTGAAGACAAATCTATTTTTAGGCGAAGACATTCTTACAAAAACAGCGAAGCAATTCGGTATTACTAGCGCATTAAAAGATGTTCCGTCTCTTGCTCTCGGCACATCTCCTGTAAAACCAATTGAAATGGTCAATGCTTATAGCATGTTTGCAAACGGCGGGAAAGAAGTAAAACCAATCTTTATAAGGCGCATCGTTGATCATGAAGGAAATATGCTATACGATGCTCATTTAGAAAGTAAACAAGTTCTAGATAAAAGCAAAGCCTTTGTGATGGAAGAAATGATGGCAGGGATGTTTAATAAAAAACTAAGCAGTTATGCCGCTGTGACCGGTCAATCGATGTTATCAAAACTATCAAGAACATATGCTGGAAAGTCTGGTTCTACAGAAACTGATAGTTGGATGATTGGATTTACCCCGCAGCTCGTAACAGGGGTTTGGATTGGATACGATCAACCTAAATCCATTTCAAACGTAGCAGAACAAGGATACGCAAAAAAAATATGGACCGATACAATGGAAAAAGGATTAGATGGACAGCCTAAACAAGAGTTCAAACAACCAGCAGATGTTGTTGCAGTCGATGTTAATCCTGAAAACGGTAAGATTGCTACAAAAAATTGTCCCATTTCTGTGAAAATGTATTTCGCAAAAGGTACAGAGCCAACAGAGTATTGTATGGATCACGTTGATGATAAGGAAGAGTTCGAAAAGGTTAGTGAAGAGAAGAAAAAGACGGGTTGGTGGAAAAAATATCTCCCGTGGTAAAAAAATAGCTGACGGAAATCCGTCAGCTATTTTTATTCGCCTAATAATGCGTGGCGCAATTCTTCACTAGATTCGTTCCAAATTGCTTCATTATGCTCTTTTAAGAATGTACCAAGTACTTTTTTAGATGATTCATCCATATGATCAATCATGATGTGACGCTTTAGTGATTTATCCATTTTATTTACATGCTCTGGAAGTGATTTATATCCGCGGCGAATTTCACGATCAACTGTCATTTCACAGGCTGTTGCACCTGCGTAATAAGCACCGTTTGGTGTTCTTTCAATTGTTACCCAAACGAGCCAAAACGGTTTTCCGTTTGGAACTTCATCTTTATTTGTTAAAAACTTAATTCCTTTTTCTACTGTACTACGCGCATGCATCGCACCGATATCAACGAATGCAGTTTTCTCTAATACATCAACAAATACAGGAGAAATATTTTCTAAACTTAATGCCCCAACGCCAAAACCACCATGTCCATCTGTTGAATCATTTTTTACGATATTAAAACCGATTTTTTTCTTTTTCTCTGTCATATGTAAACTCCTCCTCGCTTAATGATTAAAAAAGCCTGAAAATAGGCGCAATGATATTTTGTAAAAATACTAATACATATGGAATAACAACATTGAAAATAGGTTGAATTGTGTAATTGCTAAGCGGTGTAATAACAAGAATTAATAACGCAATTGATCCATACTTTTCATACTGTGTCATTTTCGCACGAATATTTGCTGGTGCTAAATCTTCCACAACGCGATAACCATCAAGTGGCGGGATTGGTAATAAATTAAATACAAGTAAAACAATATTAAGCATAATAAAAATTTGGAAAAATTGATCCAGCGTATCTGCTACTGCAAGTGGCATCGCATCTAACACACCAAATGTTATTAAGCTATACCAAATAATTAAACCAATTGCACTTAAGATAAGATTACTTATCGGTCCCGCAATAGAAACTAATATTCCTGCAAGACGCGGTCTTTTAAAGTTATATGGGTTAACAGGCACGGGTCTTGCCCAACCGAATCCAAGAATTAATACAGCAATCATACCGATAGGATCTAAATGAGCCATCGGTGATAACGTTAAACGGCCTTGCTTTTTCGCTGTATCGTCTCCAAATTTATATGCAACATACGCATGTGCAAATTCATGCACAGATAGCGCAATAATAATCGCCATTGCTACCAATGGAATTTGTTGCAATGGGTATCTAAATAACTGATCCATAACTCATCTCCTCTTCAATATGTCAAAAAAAGAAATTATTTGTTTTCCCGATTGTTCTTCCTCATAATCCGCTATAATAAGAGTGTAACTTACATAAAAGGAGCGATTATATATGCCATACGTAACAGTGAAAATGCTAGAAGGACGCACAGAAGAACAAAAGAAAGCTCTTGCTGAGAAAGTAACAGCAGCAGTAAGCGAAACAACTGGTGCTCCTGAAGAAAACATCGTTGTTTTCATCGAAGAAATGTCTAAAAACCATTATGCAGTTGGCGGAAAACGCTTAAGCGACAAATAATTTCAAGTTTTTTCATAAGAAGTAGCTCTTAGCTGCTTCTTATTTCTTTCCTTCTAACAACTCGATAATTCTCTCTTTATATTTTCCTTTTCTTCCATCTTCATAGATTAAATCATGCGGATAGAATAACTTTTGATCCGTTCGCTTCTTACCTGTAATCGCCTCAACAATATCCGATTCACGCGAAAGCTCTCTAAGTTCCCCGTTCGGCATAAGAAGTAAGATTGGCAGACGCTCTTCCTCTTCTCCTGCGCGGTAAAAGTCATACGGTAAATCTGATGTTGAATCAACAACTAAGTAATACTCTGGGTCTAGTCCAATTTTTTTAAATAAGCTACTTAGCTCCATCCAATTATCTAAACCGTGCTTATCTGTAAACTCTACATATTTAAATAGATTTCGATTCATAAAACGGCGACATAAGTCACTTAAAATTGGATCTTCTTCGTCTTGCCATACTTGGAAGTAATAATACATTACGTTCTCGTCTAACTTTAAATAATCCTCTACTGTTACTTCTTCTTCAAATAAAGAATAGAAATGAACAGGATGATTTTTAAACGCATAATACTTCTCATGCAGTGATTTAGCTCGGTGTAAAATCTTCGTTAAAATTACTTCTGCACTACGTGTTACCGGATGAAAATATACTTGCCAATACATTTGATAACGGCTCATAATATAATGCTCTACAGCATGCATACCACTATTTTTAATGACAACTTGATTACCGTACGGGCGCATGACACGCAGTATACGTTCCATATCAAAGTTCCCATACTTTACACCAGTAAAATATGCATCTCTTAATAAATAATCCATACGATCGGCATCAATTTGGCTCGAAATCATACTAATCGCTAATTTATTAGTAGATGTTTTCGCAATTACATCTGCTACCTTTTGCGGGAAATCCTTATCCACACGGCTTAACACACGATTAATTTCCGTATCACCAACGATAATCTTTTGCGTGAATTTCTCATGATCTAACGAAAATACTTTTTCAAACGAGTGAGAAAATGGGCCGTGACCGACATCATGAAGTAATGACGCACATAAACATAACAATCTATCTTCAGCATTCCAGTTCGGTCTGCCATCAAACACATCATCAATCATACGACGAATAATTTCATATACACCTAACGAATGAGTAAAGCGACTATGCTCTGCACCGTGAAATGTAAAAAATGTCGTACCAAGCTGCTTAATACGGCGCAAGCGTTGAAATTCTTTCGTTCCGATTAAATCCCAAATAACGCGATCACGCACGTGTACATATTTATGTACTGGGTCTTTAAACACTTTTGTTTCGCTGAGTTTGTCGTTTAAATATACCACTTTCCGACATCCCCCTTTCTTTACTGCATTCTTACTATATATTATAAACGATATAGGAAACAGAAAGAAATGAAAGACTATATTAATTCCTGTTATATAAAGAAAAATCACCTTTACCAAAGCAAAGGTGATTTTTCTTTATATATTATTTTCCTAAAATAAACTCAGTAACTTCGTCTAGGATCATTTCTTTACCTAGTGGGAAGTATCCTTTGTTTACATCTTCATTACTGATTGTAAATACATGGTTGTTTTTAACAGCGTTCATATTTTTCCAAATTGATTCTTCTTGGAATTCTTTTAGACGCTGAGAACCGTCACCAGTTGTAAATACGAATAAGTAATCTGGGTTGTAATCAATTAAAGCTTCTTTTTGTATTTGTACTAACGGTTTATCAGTTGGTGTACCTTTAACTGCTGGTAATTTTAAATCACCAAAGATTACGCTACCGTAACCGTAGTCACCGTATACACGGAATGCATTTGGATATGCAGCCATTTTCATGAATGTTGCATCGCCAGTTTTAGCAACGATTTTGTCATGTAATTTGCTTGCTTTTTCATCATACTTTTTGAACCATTCTTTTGTTTCTTTCTCTTTACCGAAGATTTGACCTACTTCTTCGAATTTTGGACGCCATTGGTCTAATGGAGTTTTTAACATAACTGTTGGTGCAATTTTAGATAATTGATCATAAATCTTTTCTTGACGATTGTTTACAATAATTAAATCTGGTTTTGCAGCAGCCACTGCTTCGATGTTAATTTTATCACCCCACGCAGAACCAACCGGTTTTACATCTTTCAATTTCTTCTCAATATGTGAATCAATTTTTTCTTGTGTTGTATTTGCAGTAATAATCGGTTTCATACCGAAAATTAATAATTCTTCTGTTGAACCACTAAGGTCAGCAATTTTCTTTGGATTTGCAGGAATTTTAATTTCCCCTTTTGCGTGTTGTACAGTGCGCTCTTCAGTTTTCGCATCTGCTTTCTTTTCTTCTTCTTTGTTAGAACAAGCTGCAAATAGTACAGAAGTAACAACTAGTACCATTGCTAATAGTGCCATTTTAAAATTCTTCATATTCCGACTCCTTCTAGCTGTATTTCTCTTATAATTTGCATGTAACTATAAGAAACGAAACAACATTTAATTAATATATTTTTATTAATCGTTGTTTATAACCCGTTCTAACGGGCGTTCAACTTCCCATCCGTGGGTAAGAAGCTCAACGTCCATTAGAACTCCCCCTCTCACCTCTTTAAGAGGGGGAAATTCTATTAATTATGCTTTTTTACGCAATTGATTATTAATCATCGCTAAATCGTATGTTAAACAAATTGGTTTACAGTTTACTGGACATGGAACGATTTGCGCTTCAATCTCAAATACGTTACGAAGTGTTTCACTCGTCATAACTTCATCTGGCGTTCCTTGTTTCATTAACTTACCTGCTTTTAATGCAATCATATGATCAGAGAAACGAGAAGCATGATTTAAATCGTGAATAACCATAACAATCGTTCTGCCTTCTTCTTTGTTTAACTTCTTCAGTAAGTTTAATACCTCAAGTTGATGAGCCATATCTAAGTATGTTGTTGGTTCATCTAACACAAGTAAATCTGTTCCTTGTGCAAGAGCCATCGCAATCCATACACGTTGACGTTGACCACCTGATAAAGCTTCTGCTGGACGATTTGCGAATTCTGTCATCCCCGTCACTTCAAGTGCCCAATGAATGTAGCGATAATCCTCTTCTTTCAATGTTCCAAATCCTTTTTGATGAGGAAAACGTCCATATGAAACAAGTTCAAACACAGTAAGGCCTGTTGGCACTTCTGCAGTTTGTGGTAAAATCGCCATTTTCTTTGCGATTTCTTTCGTTGGCTGTTTCTCAATTGCTTTTCCATCAAGATAAACAGTACCTCGTTTTGCTTTCAAAATACGAGAAGCCGTTTTTAATAATGTGGATTTCCCACAACCATTTGGTCCAATAATCGTTGTAATTTGTCCTTCCGGAATTTCAACTGTTAATCCATCTATAATTAACCCTTCATTATACCCAACAGATACCGCATCAACTGCTAAAGTTGCCATACAAAAAGCCTCCCTTTATTTTGTCCTCATAAGTAAATATATGAAATATGGTGCACCAATTACAGAAATAACAAGACCGACCGGTATTTCTGAAGTTGGTAACACACTTCTTGAAATTACATCTGCAAATAAAAGCAAGAACGTTCCTATCAATGCAGCCGTTGGTAACATAATTTGATGTTTACCACCAACGAGGCGTCTCGCTAAATGCGGAGCCATTAAACCGATAAAACCAATGCCTCCCGCCACCGCAACAGATGCACCAGCTAAACAAACTGCAATAAATAATAATTTACGTCTTTCCTTTTCTACGTTTACACCAAGGCCAACTGCTGTAGAGTCGCCTAAATTCATTACATTTAATATGTGCGCTTTACTAATGGCAAGTGGTAAGAAAATAATCATCCATGGGAGTACACTTAGTACGAACTTCCAATCTGTTCCCCATAAACTTCCTGCCAACCAAATCGTTGCAAAACGGAAGTCGTTAGATGTCATCTTCATAGAGAAAATTAAACTAACCGCACCAAATCCGGCTGCAACAGCGATACCAACAAGAATTAATCGAGTTGATGAAACACCGTCTTTCCATGCTAGTAAATAAATAATAACCGCTGCTAATATCGCACCAACTAGCGCGAAGAATGGAAGGATAAATACAGATAAAAATGTACCAGTTCCAACTTTTCCAAAGAAAAAGTAGACGAATACAACAACTGTTAATCCCGCTCCGGCGTTAATACCTATAATACCTGGATCAGCAAGTGGGTTTCGTGATAGCCCTTGCAAAATTGCACCTGACATAGCTAATGCAGAACCAACTAATATAGCAATAACCATACGCGGCATACGAAATTCAAATAAAATAACAGATTGATCTTCTGCACCTAATCCAACCAATGACTTTAATACATCTATTGGAGGAATTTTAAATGTTCCTGTATTTAAACTTATTAAAAATACACCAACAATTAATCCTACTAAAATCGTTAAAATAGAAACGTTCTTTTTTGTTAAGACGCTCGTCCTCACATCTTTCCTCTCCCTTCATTACGTGCTAAGTAGAGGAAGAATGGCACCCCAATTAGCGCTGTAATTGCTCCAATTGGCGTTTCAAATGGTGGATTAATAACGCGAGATAACATATCTGCACATTCAATTAGCAATCCACCTAAGACCGCAGAACATGGAATAACCCATCTATAATCTGAGCCTACAAGGAAACGAGTCATATGCGGAATTACAAGGCCAACAAATCCAACTGATCCTGCCATAGAAACCGCAGAACCTGTTAATACAAGAACAAGTACTGTTCCGATAAATTTAATTAATGTCGTATTTTGACCAAGTCCAATCGCAATTTCTTCACCAAAGCTTAAAATTGTGATATATCTCGACATCATAATTGCTATAACGAGACAAACAAGACCAATCGGTACTAACATATTAATACTTTGCCATTTTACTCCGGCAACACCGCCTGCATTCCACATACTTACCTCTTGGGCAAGGTTGAAATACAATGCAATTCCAGATGAAATTGCCCCTAATAAAGCACTAATTGCTGCACCTGCTAAAGCTAATTTTACAGGCGTTAATCCACCCGGTGAAGAAGACCCAATACCATATACAATGCTCGCTCCAAACGCAGCTCCAATAAAAGATGCGATAACAAACATTAAATAAGGTGAATTAGGGAAGAATGCATACATAATTGCAATTCCGAATACAGCACCATCTGTAATCCCCATTAACGATGGAGATGCAAGTGGATTTCGTGTCATACCTTGCATAATTGCACCTGATACCGCTAAAAAAGCACCTGCAACTACGCCCCCTATTGCTCTAGGCATGCGAAGTTCTTGAATTACGTTATGGTGCGTTATGGAACCATCAAACTGAAATACAGCTTGCCAAACGGTCTTTAAACTAATATCTGCTGCACCAAACGAAATAGAAACTGCCATACTTAAAGCTAACAAAATTGTGCCTGCTATTAAAATAATAGAAGCAACGAGTGGTCTGCTCTTAATCTCTTTAACATTCACATCTTGCTGTTCTATACTCCTTGCGCTCGCTTCCATCCCTCAACCATCCTAACCAACAACATATATTTAATAAAATGAAATTTATTCTCAAATAATAATAAAAAAATTAGGTGAATTGACTTTTTTATGATAATGATTCTCAGAATCAGACACTTTCTATTCTACCTACCACGTCAAAAGACTGTCAACCATTATTTTGAAATACGAATTCATACAAAACGCTATCTTATGGACATAAAAAAAGAAGAGTAATCTGTTCACTCTTCTTTTTCTTACTTATTTAATTTTGCTTCAATTTTTACAATTAATTCGTCTTCTGTTGGAGCCGCAACTGGACGATTATTTACAAACGCGAATGATTTTTTACGACCAGGGCCACAGTAAGACTGACATGCAACCTCAATCGTTGCACATGAATCTACTTTTTTTAACTTCGGAATCAACGTTTTAACGTTCGTTGCCTGACAATCATCACACACACGAAATTCGTTTCCCATTATATATAACACTTCCTCTATTTTAAACTTTTCACAAGTACATTTAAAAATAAACACTAAATGGTATTTTACCGCTCTTTGAAGCTTGTTGCAAGTCTCCGGGCGTAGCTCTATTCCTATATAAAGCTACCTATTTTTTATATTTTCTCCTTCAAAAGCTTTCATCATTCATAGCCACATTTCTTCTCTTCATTGAAATCTACCATATTTTTAAAAGCTTTGTATAAAAGCTCATTTTTTTGCCCATTATAAAAATAGGAAGTTCATAAAAAGAAAGGGAGTTGAATCTATGAAAGTAAGACAAGATGCTTGGACAGACGAGGACGATTTATTACTTGCTGAAACGGTGCTTCGCCATGTTCGAGAAGGAAGTACTCAATTAAATGCTTTTGAAGAAGTAGGAGATCAGTTAAATCGCACATCTGCTGCTTGTGGTTTCCGCTGGAATGCTGTTGTTCGCTATAGCTATGAACAAGCTCTTCAACTAGCAAAAAAACATCGTAAAGATAAAATGCGTGCTGCGGGCGGTGAACAGACAAAAAAACGTTTGCTTTACACACCACCAGCTTCAGCGGCGGCGATAACTGATTATGAAGAACACGTACCGTATGAAACAGCTGTTCAATATACAGAAGCTACTCCATATCAAAAGCCGACTGTCCCTGCTCCAAAAAGCTCAATAACAATGCAAGATGTTATTTACTTTTTACAAACAGTTGGATCTTCAAATATAAAAGTAACAGCTCTTGAAAACGAGAATACGAGATTGAAACAAGAAATTAAAACGCAAATCCTGCGAAATGAAGAACTAGAAAAGAAACTAGAAAAATTAGAGCAACAATCTCATACTGTACAAGAGGATTACGAAACACTTATGAATATTATGAACCGTGCTCGTAAATTAGCAGTAATGGATGATGAGGAACGCTCACAAACATCTTTCCGCATGGATCGAAACGGTAACTTAGAAAAAATTGCAGAATAAAAAGGATGCATGCAATGCATCCTTTTTATTCTTTCACCTCTAAACTTCCCTTTATATATGAGAAAACCCCTTTCTACATTTTTTGCTATAATAGAGATTGTCATTTTAAAAATAAGGGGTTAGTTATATGAGCAATTCCCGTTCGATTTTATCTCAGCCAGAGTGGCGTATTGTAGATCAGTCTAGTTTAGGACCAACTTTCCATGCACTTCAGTCATTCGCAATGGATGACACGTTATGCACAAGTATTGGAAATGGTCTATCCGCTGCAACAATGCGCTCTTGGGTTCATCACAATACAATTGTTCTTGGCATTCAAGATTCACGCCTACCACATTTAGAAGAAGGTATTTCCTTTTTAAAAGAAAACGACTTCAATGTTATCGTTCGTAATTCTGGTGGACTTGCTGTCGTACTTGATGAAGGTGTTTTAAATGTATCACTTTTATTCCAAGAAACAGAAAAGGGTATCGATATCGACCTTGGATACGATACGATGTGGCATTTAATTAAGGAAATGTTAAAAGATTACGATGTTACTATCGAAGCAAAAGAAATTGTTGGTTCTTATTGTCCTGGTAGCTACGATTTGAGCATTCGCAATCAAAAATTTGCTGGTATTTCTCAGCGTCGTATTCGCGGAGGCGTTGCTGTACAAATTTACTTATGTGCGACAGGAAGCGGATCTGAGCGTGCCGCACTCGTTCGTGATTTTTACAACGTAGCAATTCAAGGCGAAGAAACAAGATTTACGTATCCCGAAATTGTACCGAGTACGATGGCTTCACTATCTGAATTACTCGGTGAAACAATTACAGTGCAAGATTTAATGATGCGCCTTTTAAAAACGTTGCAACAATTCACTCCAAAGTTAACATCATCTCAGCTAACAGTAGATGAAGTTCCTTTATACGAGACGAATTTACAACGTATTATTGACCGTAATAATAAGGCACTTGGTTTAGAAAAATAGAAACCAAAAAGACCACCCTCATTTCAAAAGAAATAGGATGGTCTTTTTTCATATTAATTCTTTATAGAATTAAAGTGCTTGAGCTGCTGTAATTAAAGCTAACTTGTACACTTCTTCTTCGTTACATCCACGAGACAGATCATTTACAGGCATATTTAAACCTTGTAAGATTGGTCCTACTGCTTCGAAGTTACCTAAGCGTTGAGCGATTTTGTAGCCGATATTACCAGCTTCTAAGCTTGGGAATACGAATACGTTAGCATCACCTTTAATTGTAGAACCTGGAGCTTTCTTCTCAGCTACAGATGGTACGAATGCAGCATCGAATTGGAATTCTCCATCTAAAGTTAATTCAGGAGCCATTTCTTTTGCAATGCGAGTTGCTTCTACAACTTTTTCTGTTTCTGGAGATTTCGCAGAACCTTTTGTAGAGAAGCTTAACATAGCAACGCGTGGGTCAATACCGAATAGTTCAGCAGTTTTCGCACTTTCGATACCAATTTCAGCTAAATCTTGGCTGTTTGGTGCAATGTTAATTGCGCAATCAGCGAATACATACTTCTCTTCTTCACGTACCATGATGAATACGCCTGAAGTTTTTGTAACGCCTGGTTTTGTTTTAATAATTTGAAGTGCTGGACGAACTGTATCAGCTGTAGAGTGAGCTGCACCACTTACTAAACCTTGTGCTTTGCCCATGTATACAAGCATCGTACCGAAGTAGTTTTCGTCTTTAAGGATTTTGCGAGCATCTTCTTCTGTTGCTTTACCTTTACGGCGTTCAACGAAAGATGCTACCATTGCATCCATCTCTTCGTATGTAGCTGGATCGTAAATATCAACGCCTGCTAATGTTAAGTTCATGCTAGCAGCTTTTGCGCTAATTTCTTCTTTATTACCAACTAAAATTGGTTTTACTAACTCTTCTTTTGCTAAACGCTCTGCAGCGCCTAAAATTCTTTCATCAGTTCCTTCAGGAAGTACGATAGAAATGCCTTTTCCTTGAACTTTTTCTTTTACTGCTGTAAATAAATTGCTCACGAATAAACCCTCCTACAAATGTTAAAAACTCTACCTTTAAGAATACTTCTTTTTAGCTATATTTTAAACTTATAGCTCCCAAAAAATAGATAAAATGAAAATGATTATATTTTCATAAAATTCAGCCGAGAAATAATGCCTACTTAAGCCTTATTTTCTCCCGTTTTCCAGTAAATATAAATGTGACAGTTTTATGCGCCGAAACTTTATGTAGATGTTTTTAATCCTATATATGCTATAGTTAACGTGTAAAATATCATTAACTGAGGTGAATAGAATGAGTGAAGCAACAACAACGTTAGATGGCTGGTATTGTTTACATGATTTACGTTCTATTGATTGGGCAGCATGGAAAACATTATCTAGTGACGAACGCGGACAAGCAGTGTCTGAATTTTTAAATGTCGTTGAAAAATGGAACGAAGTAGCTACTGCAAAAAAAGGCAGTCATGCAATGTATACAGTTGTTGGTCAAAAAGCAGATATTATGCTTATGATCTTACGTCCAACAATGGAAGAGTTAAATGAAATCGAAACAGAATTAAATAAAACAACATTAGCTGAATATTTAGTTCCTGCATATTCTTACGTATCTGTTGTTGAACTAAGCAACTATCTTCCAGCTGATGAAGACCCATACCAAAACCCACAAATCTTAGCTCGCTTATATCCTGAGTTACCGAAAGCAAATCACATTTGCTTCTATCCAATGGATAAGCGTCGCCAAGGTAATGATAACTGGTATATGCTTCCTATGGATGAACGTAAGAAACTTATGTACAGCCATAGCAAAATCGGTCGCCAGTACGCAGGTAAAGTGCGCCAAGTTATTTCAGGATCAGTTGGATTTGACGATTTTGAGTGGGGCGTAACATTATTTGCTGACGATGTTCTTCAATTTAAGAAACTTATATATGAAATGCGCTTCGATGAAGTAAGTGCTCGTTATGGTGAATTCGGAACATTTTTCGTTGGAAACATTTTACCAGACGAAAAGGTAGAGAAATTTTTACACATATAAATCGTAAAAAAGGAACGAAATTCGTTCCTTTTTTTATTACCCTCTATATTTCTCCTCAAAAAGCTTCTTTTCTCTGCAAATTTGAACAAAAATCGACAAATTCTTTTCAATTTCCTTACAAAATTGTAACCTTTCTATATCCAAATTTATGCTAAAATGGTACGAGCTATATGCTAATAACGATGCGAAGGTGATAATGTATATGAAGAAAATCTTGTCTATTTTACTAGTGTCTCTATTGTCATTTTCTTCCTTAGGAGTAACAACATCCCATGCGGAAGAAAAAATACATATAGAGGCAGCTGCTGCACTTCTATTTGATGCGGATACAGGAAAAATACTGCATGAACAAAATCCAGATGAATTACTAGCTATCGCTAGTATGTCAAAATTAATTGTTATTTATGCCGTATTAGAAGCAATTAAAGAAGGAAAAATCACTTGGGATACGAAAGTAACTATTTCTGATTACGCTTATGAAGTTTCACGTAATAATGAATTCTCTAACGTACCGTTTGAAAAGGGACGCCAATATACTGTAAGAGAATTATATCATTCTATCGTTATCTTCTCTGCGAATGGATCTAGTATTGCTTTAGCAGAATTACTTGCAGGAAGTGAAAAGAACTTCTTAAATCTTGCAAATGAACATGCGAAAAAACTAGGGTTAAAGAAATATAAATTTGTAAACGCTACTGGGTTAAACAACGCTGATTTAAAAGGAAAACATCCTGAAGGAACTGATCCGAATGGAGAAAACTCCATGTCAGCTCGCGATATGGGTATTCTTTCAAAAACAATTATTACAAAGTATCCAGAAATGCTAGAGGATACAAAACAAAGATTTAGAAACTTCCCAGATAATCATCCGAAACCAATTCGTATGGAAAATTGGAACTGGATGTTACCAGGTGCTGCTTTCTCTTATGAAGGAGCAGATGGTTTAAAAACAGGAAGTTCTGATACCGCTGGATATGGATTCACTATTACAGCAAAACGTGGTGATTTACGTCTTATTTCAGTTATTATTAAAACAAAATCAATGGACGAACGTTTCACAGAATCTCGTGCATTAATTGAATATGGATTTAATAACTTCGAAAAACAGAAATTAAAAGTAGATAAAAATAACAAAATTTCTGTAGTAAAAGGAAAAGAAGACTACGTAACAGTTGCACCAGAAAAAGAAGTGACAGTAGTTACTGCAAAAGGTAGCAAATCACCTTACAAAATTTCAGCTGAAGCAGATAAATCACTTGCTGAAGATGGACATTTAGTTGCCCCTATTAAGAAAGATGCAAAAGTCGGTTCCATCGTTTTAGAATCAACTGATAAATACGGTTTCTTAGACGGAAATAAAAGTATAAAAGTTACTGCAAAAACGACTGAAGAAGTAGAAAAAGCAAATTGGTTCGTATTAACAATGCGTTCAATTGGCGATTTCTTCTCAAACTCATGGTCTAAAGTATTTTAATGATGAAAAGCTAGCCCACGCTAGCTTTTTTTCTTTTCCTCTCAAAATGTAAAACTTTGTTTGGTTGTCATATCTGAGTCCTTTTTCTCATACGTATGAACTAGTAATTGTTCCACACTTCATCTAGAAAAAACCTCTTTCCGAAGGGTATTCCAAAAAGAGAGGTGACACATAATGGGTGTTATCGCGCATACAGAAGAAGATGTAAAGTTATTAGCTAGACTCATGCGTGCCGAAGCTGAAGGAGAAGGACAACAAGGCATGCTAATGGTTGGAAATGTCGGTGTAAATCGTGTCCGCGGAAATTGTTTGGATTTTAAAAAAGTACGGAACTTACGTCAGATGGTTTATCAAAATCCTGGTGGTTTTGAAGCTACTCAAAAAGGGTACTTTTATCAACGAGCACGAGAACAAGACATTGCCTTAGCAAGGCGTACCATTCAAGGACAACGTTTTTGGCCTGCAAATTTCGCCTTATGGTTTTTCAGACCTGAAGGTCCTTGCCCACCAACTTGGTATGACCAACAAAACTCTGGACGTTTTAAAAAGCACTGCTTCTTCCAACCAACTGCCGGGGATTGCCCTAGCATATATTAAGGAATGAAAACGAGGAGGGATTTTTGAATGGCACAGCAACAAAATCCATACTATGGAACAGGTTTCTATCAACCATCTGGAACTTATGTACAACCGCAACAAATGACCGCGCAGCAGCAACAACAACAACAACAACAACAACAACAGCAAGCGATGCAACAACAAGCTGCTCAGGCTCAATTGGCAGTTTCTCAAGGTATGTTACCACTAGAGCAATCTTATATTGAAAATATCCTTCGTTTAAACAAAGGTAAGCAGGCTACAGTTGTAATGACTTATGAACGTGGTAGCTCGCTTGGCACACAATCTTATACAGGGATTATTGAGGCAGCCGGCCGTGATCATATCGTTATTAGTGAACCGAAATCTGGAAAACGATTTTTACTACTAATGATTTATTTAGATTATGTAGAATTCCCAGGAGAAATTACGTATTTACCTGGTCAACAAGCAACTTATGCTCCAAGACCATAAAAAAAAGCTGGCAAATGCCAGCTTTTGTTTTTTATAAACCTTTTACAACTGCAGTTCCGACTAAAATCCACGCCACAATAAACGCTACACCACCAAGAGGTGTAATTGGGCCAAAGAATTTAATACCTGTTGTACTTAATGCATAAAGACTGCCTGAGAACATAATAATCCCAGCTACCATAAGCCAACCTGCAGTGCTTAAAAGTGATGATTGCATTTTGTCCATTAATAGAGCAACTACGAATAAGCCACCTGCATGAAACATTTGATATGTAACTCCCGTCTTCCACACTTCTAACATTTTTGCAGAAATTTTATTTTCTAAACCATGTGCTCCAAAAGCCCCTAATGCAACAGATAGCCCCGCTGCAATACAACCTAGTAAAAAGAAAATTTTCATCTTAATTCCCCTTTTTATTTTTATCATAAGCAATTTTCACATATAATCCAAACGATTTAATCCCTAAAAATCAAATAAAGAATTACCATTTGCACCTTCTTCTTTTATATACACAGGTTCTCCAGAAACTGGCATAACCGGTTGAACTGTTGTTATAGGCTGAGATCCGATTATTTGTGATTGAACTTGTGGTTCTCTATACGTAGAAGGCTCAACTTGTTCATCTAATAATAAATCACATAATGCACGCACAACTAATAAATGCTCTTTTGATTTTTGTCCTTCACTACTTTTTGCCTTTGCAATTTCACTCGCCATTTTATTTAAAACCTTATCGCTAGATACTTGCATTCCTTGTCACCTCTTACTTTGTAGTTCTTTCTCAAATTGCCTCAGTTTTTCCACTGAACCAAATACTATTATCATATCATGTTCTTGCAGTTTTTCCTGCCCCGTTGGATTATGGATAATATCCCCATCTCTTAAAATCGCTAAAATTGTTACACCAAATTGATTTCTCACATTACTCTCTAATAACGATTTACTAGCTAAGTTAGAATCTTTACCAACTTGAACTTCTTCAATTACAAATGATTGCTCTATTCCATACAATACTGTATCAATATAATGCACTGTTAACGGATTCGCAATATCCAACCATCAATACAGTAATCATCGTCATCCAAAATGCTTGAAACAAGCTAATCTCTTCAATTGTCATAAATCATAGCATTCCTAGAATTACAACAAAAGTCATACATATAACCGCTATCCATAATTGCTTCCGTACATTCATATTACGTTTCAACTCTTTTCTCTATCTACAATCTTTGCCAGAGGAAATGAAATACGTATATACTAGAAAACGGAATCTATGAAAGAGGTTGATATAATGAAGCTATTTCTTTCTGCCTTACAATGGGCACTATTTATTTTAGCTGGAAGTCTTATTGTACCAATTAGTGTCGCAACTAGTTACGGCCTTGATGGCGCTGAAGCTATCGCGTTTGTACAAAGAACATTATTTGTTCTCGGTTTTGCCGGTCTCTTGCAAGCCATATTTGGTCATAAACTTCCTATCCAAGAAGGTCCTGCAGGCCTTTGGTGGGGAATTTTCTCCTTGTATGCAAGTTTAGGCGTCGTATTATTTGGATCAAGCAATGAAACACTTAAGGTCCTTCAGTACGCTTTCCTATTAAGTGGCATCATTTGTATTATTCTTAGTGTTTTTGGACTTATTGATAAACTAGTTCGTTACTTTACACCGACAGTAATTGGAACGTATTTATTCCTTTTGGTCGCACAACTTAGTGGCTCCTTCTTAAAAGGCATGTTTGGCCTTGATGGACAACATACAGAAGTACAGCCAAAGGTATTTATTCTTTCACTCATTGTTATTTTACTATCTTTTTTCATTATGAAGATACCTATTATTGGACAATATTCCGTTCTTTTCAGTATCGTCTGCGGCTGGATATTATTTGCGTGCTTCGGATTATCTAATCCAGTAACACCTGTGACAGATATAATTCGTCTTCCATCTCTGTTTGTTTTCGGAATGCCTCGCATTGAATGGAACATGGCAATTACGGTAGTTTTCGTCACACTACTACTTCTAACAAATATGTTAGCCAGTATTCGCGTTGTACAAAAGGTTGTTTCTAAGTATGAAGAAGATGCTGCTCCAGATCGCTTCAAACAAGCTGGCATTATAACAGGAATAAATCAATTGCTAGGCGGTCTATTTTCAGCCATTGGTCCTGTTGCCATTTCTGGATCCGCAGGATTTATTGCAACGACAAATATTTATAAGCGCCTTCCATTTATGTTAGGGTCAAGCTTTATTATTCTTGTTAGTATATTCCCAAAGATTACTTCATTCTTTGCAGCCATCCCCGTTGCAGTTGGGTATGCTGCAATTTATCCTGTATTTGCAAGCATGATTGGTCTAGCTTTCCGCGAATATGACACTGTACAAAATAAAGAACAATTATTTAAAGTAGCAGGCCTTTCAATCTTTACAGGGGTCGGCGTTATGTTCGTTCCAGCAGGAGCGTTTTCTACGCTACCACCATTTTTAGCTTCATTTTTAAGTAACGGTCTTGTTCTTGGATCTGTAATGGCTATCTTGCTGGAAATATTATTTTCTCGTTCGCACGAAAAACAACCATCGTAAATTGGAAAACTTCCATTATTGCACTCTATCTTTAGAGTTGTTACGATAATGATAAAGTGAAACTTTAATCAGTGGGGTTTTTGTTCATCCCCACTGATTATTAGTTGAACCAATCGGGCGTTTACGGGCAGTTAATCTCCCACCTAACTTCTTTGCTCCAGCTAAATTTTGAGGTGGGAGTCTTACTGCCCGTTAATGCGGGATAAATTATCATGGGCAGCACGCTCATGATAATTTATACTAACAATGCAGAACTTCTCCTAGTTTCATGTAAAGAAGTTCGATGTCTTACTATATATTCCCCACTATCTTCATAAAAATTTATTTCTATTTCAACAAAGAAAGGAATTTTCTATATGACTTATAAAATGATTGTTTTAGATTTAGATGATACTTTATTACGCGACGACCATACAATTTCACCTCGTACGAAAGAGGCTTTAATGACAGCACAAGAGCAAGGAGTTAAAGTTGTACTTGCTTCTGGGCGCCCAACGTTTGGTATGCGCAATGTTGCAAAAGAACTTCGTTTAGAGGAATATGGTAGCTTCATTCTATCTTTTAACGGCGCAAAAATTATTAACTGTAAAACAAATGAAGAAATCTTCAGTAGCACGCTATCTCCTGAAATCGTTCACAACCTATTTGAAATTAGTAAAACTGAAGATGTATGGATCCATACTTATATTGGCGATGATATCGTAACAGAAGAAAATAATCCTTATACTAAAATTGAGGGCGAAATTACTGGCATGCCGATTATTGAAGTAGATGATTTTAAAACTGCTGTTAAAGAACCTGTAGTAAAAGTATTAATGAATAAAGAAGCTGAACGCCTTGTTGAAGTAGAAAAGAAACTACAAAAACAACTAGAAGGTCAATTAAGCGTTATGCGCTCTAAACCATTCTTCTTAGAATTTACTGAATATGGTGTTACAAAAGGAACAAGCCTAAACCAGCTAATCCAAAAACTTGGTATTAAGCGTGAAGAGGTTATCGCAATGGGTGATAGCTATAACGACCAAGCAATGATTGAATTCGCTGGTCTTGGTGTTGCGATGGGCAATGCACCAGATGATATTAAAGAAATTGCAAACTATGTAACAGATACAAATATGAACGATGGCGTTGCAAAAGTTGTAGAGAAATTCGTTTTAAAAACGGAAGTACTTGTTTAATATTTTCATTCATAAAACCTATTTGAAGTCAAATACTTCAAATAGGTTTTTATTTAAATTGCAATGCTTTTGTGACTATATTTTGAACTTTGCACTATTCTCGTAGTGTAAACTTTCTTTTTGTATATAATTAAATAAAATAGACTATTTCATTTTGAAAAAGAATACAAATTTACTATATACAAGCATACATTAAAGGAGGCTACTTCATGTTATCTACACCAATCGGAAGATTAAGAGCAATCGGCTTAATTGAGGGGATTTCTTTCCTATTACTATTATTTGTAGCAATGCCATTGAAATATTTCGCAGGATTTGCAACAGCTGTTAAAATTACAGGCATGGCTCATGGCGTTTTATTTATTCTATTCATCTTTGCAGTAATTCAAGTAACAATCGTACACCGTAAATCAATTTTATGGGCACTTGGGGCATTCGTTTCATCAGTTATCCCATTCGGTACTTTTGTACTAGATGCAAAACTAAAGAACGAACAACAATAATAAAAAGGTAGTTAACAACTGTTAACTACCTTTTCTATTTATAAATTTGGAATTTCCCAATCAATTTCTCTTTCGCCCATATTAGCTAAAATCGTATTTACTTTAGAGTACGGCTTACTTCCAAAGAAACCTCGTCTTGCTGATAATGGACTTGGATGTACAGACTCGATAATACGATGATTCGTATTCGTAATTAACTTTTTCTTCGCCTGAGCATGGCGTCCCCATAATATGAAAATAACTGGCTTTTCACGTTCATTTAATAGCTCAATTACGCGATCTGTGAAATGCTCCCATCCTTTTCCTTTATGAGAATTCGCCTCACCTTGACGAACCGTTAATACAGTATTTAATAGTAAAACTCCTTGCTCCGCCCACTTTACTAAATAACCGTTATTCGGAATTTCATAACCGTATTCATCTCGAAGTTCTTTGTACATATTTAGCAATGATGGCGGCGTTTTAATACCAGGTTGTACCGAAAAGCTTAAACCATGCGCTTGATTCGGTCCATGATATGGGTCTTGTCCTAAAATAACGACCTTTGTATTTTCATAACTTGTATACTCTAGAGCGTTAAAAATATCTTCTACCTTTGGATAAATCACATGCTCCTCATACTCTTCTTTTAAAAAGTTAGCTAAATTTTGATAGTATTCTTTCTCAAATTCTGGCCCCAGTAATGGTCCCCAATCATTCTGCAAAATTTTTTCCATGCCTTCACTTCCTATCCAATTAATTCACCATATCCTGCCTTGTAAATACTACAAACGAAATGATAAGAGATACTACTGCCCAAACCGTTAAATTTATTAAAGAAAATCCCATTGATAATCCTTGTAATGCAGGCAGTTTTCCTGATAAATAATCCGTTAGCGATAAGTTGACACTAAAAATGTATTTCGCACCTTCCCAAGACGTTGCGAATGAACTTAAAATGCCGCCTGCAATTAACGCAGCTAACATAACGCCCATACCAGCTGGTGTATTACGAATTAAAACAGAGACCATAAATGATATAGTTCCAACAACGATAGCAACAAACCAAGCTAGTCCGTACGCCATTAAAATGTATTGCCACTGCGGAATAAGGTGTACAAAGTTCGTATTTAACGTTTCCTTATCAATGACGAATCCTGTTAACACAGGTAAATTCCATCCAGAGTATCCAAATACAAGCCCTGATAATGCGTAAGCAAACAAACCGACAAGAAGCAATATGAGCGAAATGAAAAATAACATCGTCACATATTTACTAAGGAGTATTTTCCAGCGCCGAATTGGCCTCGTCAGAAGCATTTTCATCGTACCATCGCTTCGTTCTCCTGAAACAATATCAATGGCGACAATCATAACGAGCAATGGAATAAATAACGTTATTCCTTGTTCAATAAACGCCCTCACAAATGTCGGTGCTCCTGGCGCAGTCGGATTAATATTATGATCTAAATAATATTGTTGTTGTTCCACTCTTACTTTTAACCAATCCCGCCATTCTTCTGGCAATCTAGAATTGTTCAAGCGGTTTTGTGAATCAACAATTTGTTGCTGTAATGATACTTTCCAATCGGTCGTACCAAGCCTTTTTTGCGTCGTTTCTATTTCACGATACTGAGCATACACAAAAAGTGGAATCAAGATTGCTAAAATAAGCATGACAACAACAATTCGTTTCTTACGATAAATCTTTTCTGATTCATTTAAAACTAGATTCGCAAATTCACGCATATTGCTCACCCCTTGTGAGTTCAATAAATAAATCTTCTAGCGTAAATACAAGCTCTTTGACGCTATGTACATCTATCCCGTTTTCTACAAAATGCTTATTCCAAACATTAATAGACGCAACATCCATACGACATAATAAACGCTCATCTTCTACACTAACTTCCTCTATCTCTTCAACAGCGTCTAACATGTCTTTCGCTTTGGAAATCGGTGTAACGACCCATTCCACACGATCACTCGCTGTTTTGATCAACTCCTCAATAGGTGCAACTGTTATCATTTTTCCTTTATGAATAATAGCAACACGGTCGCATATCAGTTGCACTTCACTTAGCAAGTGACTCGAAATAAATACACTCATATTTTCTTCTTTTACAAGCTTATGTATAAATTCCCTAAGTTCTCTAATCCCAGCTGGATCTAAACCATTCGTCGGTTCATCTAATATGAGCAATTTCGGGTTTCCAAGTAGCGCCTGTGCAATTCCAAGGCGCTGCTTCATACCAAGGGAATATGTTTTTACCTTATCGTGAATACGCTCATCTAAATGAACCATTTTTGCAATTTCAATAATACGTTCATCTGATATATCACCAAGCATGCGCGCAAATTGCTTTAAGTTTTCCCATCCCGTTAAATATGTATAAAGCTCTGGGTTTTCAACTATACTTCCAATTTGACGCATCGCTTCTCTGAAATTTTCCTTAATAGAATAACCACCGATAGAAATAGTACCTTCTGTCGCTTTAATCAGTCCGACTAACATTCGAATTGTTGTCGTTTTCCCGGCTCCGTTCGGTCCTAAAAAGCCAAACACTTCTCCTTGTTTTACATCAAATGAAATGTCCTCTACAAGCGTCTTCTTTCCAATTACCTTCTTTAAGTCTCGTACAGAAAGTATCGTCGTCATTTTATCCCTCCTTGCTCTAGTTTTAATTTACTTACGACGTTTTGGACTAATCGCTCTGCCATATATGTGTAGCCTACTTCATTCGGATGAAAATGATCGGAGTATAATAAATCTTTCCCACGATTTTGGAATAAATCAAATGTCGGTGTAATATATACATTTTTATCATTTAATGCTAACTTCTCTAAAGAAGCATTCCAATCAACAACAATATTTGATGAACCTCTTAAATCTTCTACATCCTCAAAAGGATTGTATAAACCTAGCCAAAAAATAGGACTATCTGTGTTTAATTTACGAATTTCTTCTATAATTTTCTTCGCTTCATTTTGAAACGTTTCCGTATCAGGACGATACGTCTCTAAATCTATCTTTCCGAGCGATTCCCATCCTGGGAATAAATCATTTCCTCCAATTGTTAAAACAATTACATCTGCTTGCTTAATTGAATATTGAGCTCCGCTGCTTTCGATTTGTTTTAATAAATCAGGCATTTTCGCACCACTAACTGCCAAATTGCTTAGTGCAACTTTTTGTTTATAATCTTTTTGTAAATTCTCTTTCATTCGTCCAATATAGCCAATTCCTTCTTTATCACCAACGCCGCGCGTTAACGAATCACCTAAACTAACTATTTGTAACGTTCCTGTTTTCTTTTTCTCTTTTTCCACTACGTCAGTCTTCGTAATTAATTTTGAAGCTTTCGGATTTAATACATCATTTACACCCGAAACAAAACCGTATGCAAATAAACAGAAAGACGCAATTGTAATGAGTAGAATTACTTTTACTAATTTTGATCTCATATCAAAACCCCTTTTAGCCCCTATAGATTGTCCATAATTATACCAAACGAATTTTCGAAAAGCGATTTTCACACCTTCTCTATTATGTCGTTTCCCTATCTACCAAATCTGGTAATAACTCTACATGTTTCACATCTATTTCCTCATCATTAATCTTTTCATATAATAATTCAAACGCTTTTATCCCGACATTTTTACTAGGATGCGAAATCGTTGTTATGCCTAATATATTTGCCACTTCTTGATCATCACATCCGATAATCGTAATATCTTCTGGCATTCGAATTCCTTGTTTTTTCGCTTCTGTTACCATTCCCGCAGCAATATGGTTACAGGATACAAGAAACGCCGTCGGTTTTACAGACATACGAGCCCATTCCCTGACTACATTGCGCCCATCTTCCACCGTAAAACAGCCCTTAAACTTCCAGGCATCTAACGGTGTTACAACAATCTGTTGAAGTGAATCCTCATACGCCTTTTTTCGCCTCTGGCTATTAATACTATTACTTCTTCCAATGCAATATCCGATACGTGTATGACCAGCATCTATTAAGCTTTTCATCCCGCGCAAAAATACTTTGTAGTAATCAATATGTACACTCGAAATGAAATTCGAATCTATTTCTTCACACATCACAATTGGACCAAACTTCGTATACTCTTCAAGTTTTTCCTTACTATTTGTCCGTGAACATATAATTACTCCATCAAGCTTTTTCATTTTTAACATATGTAAAATTTCAAGCTCTTTTTCTTCGCTATAATTTGTCTGGCAAAGCATCATATTATAATTGTTCTTTGCGGTTTCCTTTGATATCCCCCCAATAATGGCACTGTAATATTGATCATTTACGTGCGGCAATAAAACGCCAATTACATTCGTTTTTCCTTTCACTAAATGAATCGCATTCACATTTTGCGTGTAATTTAATTCTTCAATAATCGCTAAAATCTCTTTTCGTTTCTGTTCATTCACATACGGATGATTATTGAGTACACGTGAAACAGTTGAAACAGATACCCCAGCAAGTTCAGCAATCTTTCTTATATTAGTCATCTCATTCTCCCCTTCCCCTCAAAAATTCTCGCTTGACCTGGTAAGCTTTCCACAGTATATCCTTTCTTAGCAAATACATTTTGAAAGGATATACAACTATGCTTCGATTCAAACTAGAATATATATTTTTCATTGGCGGTTTACTCATTCTCGCCATCGGTATTAATATGATGACGACAATTACTTCCTTTGGACTTAGCCCTTATGATTCCTTCTTTATTGCACTATATCAAAATTTTGGGATAAGTATTGGTTTTTGGATTTTCATGATTAACTTTGTTTTTACCCTGATCGTACTCTTTTGGGACAAAAAACAAATTACAATCGGCACAATTGTCACAATGATTCTTATTTCTCTTTTTGTTGATTGGGTTGGTTCTATTACGACTATTATGGATACTATCCGCTCTCTTCCAAAATATATAACACTTATTTGCGGAAATCTATTCATCGGAGCTGGAATTGGTCTTTACGTCTCTACAAACCTTTGCGCAGCACCTCAAGAGGCTTTCGTTTTAACTGTTGCTGAGAAAAAGAAATGGACATTTAGAAGAACAGAAATTTCATTAGCTTTTTTATTTTTAACATTAAGCTTCTTATTAGATGGGCCAATCTATTTTGGAACAATTATCTTATCCTTTACAACAGGTTGGATTATTCAAGCTTTTATTCAAGTTGGTACGAAGATTTTAAATAGAAAAAACCCTATTAAGCAAGCCGCTTAATAGGGTTTTTCGTTTTATTAGAAAAGATACTACTTAGCATCTCCCTCAATTCGATAATTTGCTTTCACACAATCTATTTCTTCATACGATTGCAATGTATGTAGAATGTACTCATAATCCGCAAGAGAAGCACGATGCGTTACGATTACGATTTCTGCTTTCCCTTTCTCTTCAAGTGGCATTTGAATAATCTTTTCAAAACTAACACCGCGCTCAGAGAACAATGATGTAATTTTTGCAAACACACCAATTTCGTCTTTCACATGAAGTCTTAAAAACTTTTTCACAACAATTTCATCCGGCTCTTTTAGTACCTTTTGATATTGCGGGACTACCGCACTATTTCCGTTTACACCAAGCCTAATATTTTGCATTACAGCAACTAGGTCAGAAACAACAGCTGTCGCTGTCGGTAAACTTCCTGCTCCCGGTCCATAAAACATCGTTTCTCCTACCGCTTCACCATACACATAGACAGCATTATATTCATTTTGCACTGCCGCAAGAGGGTGTGCATTTGGAAGTAAAGTTGGCTCAACTGTAACCTCTAATTTCTCGCCATCTCGCTTTGCAAGACCAATTAATTTAATTGTATAGCCTAAGCTCTTACTATATTCAATATCTTCTGCTGTAATAGAAGTAATTCCTTTTACCTTCACATCTCCAAGCTCTACATTTGTAGAGAAACCGAGGGTAGCCAAAATCGTCATTTTTCTTGCTGCATCTAAACCTTCTACGTCTGATGTTGGATCTGCTTCTGCAAATCCAAGCTGCTGAGCTTCTTTTAACACGTCGTTATATGCTCTCCCTTCGTCTGACATTTTCGTCAAAATAAAATTTGTCGTTCCATTTACAATTCCCATTACTTTCGTAATAAGATCTGAGGAAAGTCCTTCTACGATGCTTCGTAAAATTGGAATCCCTCCAGCTACACTTGCTTCGTAAAATAAATCAGCCTTATTATCTTTTGCTACCGCTAAGAGTTCCGCTCCGTGTAACGCCATTAAATCTTTATTTGCAGTCACAACGTGCTTCCCGCTTTTTAAAGCTTGTAAAATATATGCTTTTGCATCATCAATGCCGCCCATTACTTCAATGACAACATCAATATTAGGATTATCTAAAATTTCATTCACATCTTGTGTTAATAGAGTAGAAGGCACGTCTACTTCTCTCTCTTTCTCAATGTTTTGCACCAATACTTTCGTTACTTTCACTGGACAACCTACTTGGTGTATAAGTCGTTCTTGATGATCTGTAATAATACGAACTACACCACTACCAACTGTCCCAAGACCTAATAACCCCACTTGAATGTCTTTCATAATACTGTCCACCCCTCAAAAATTGTGTTTAGATGCCATTATATAGACAAAAAATCTGAAAAACAATGTATTTTGAATATTAAGAAAAATACAGGTTGATCTTTACAAATAAAACGCTACCACGTGTTATACAATCATTTACAATATATAAGGGGTTTCTTGATACACATAATAATTCAGCCAATTAGAGAATAATAAATTCCCATGACTCCTCCACCTAACAAGTGGCTTCTCATCTGGATTATTATGTTTAAAATAATTTTTTGGCACATCAATATTTAACCCTCTTTGGCAGTCCCGTTCGTATTCTTGCTTTAACGTATCACAACTGTATTCACTATGTCCGAGTGCGAAAACTTGCCTTCCCTCTTGCCCAATAGCAAGATGAACACCTGCTTCTTCAGAATTGGCTAATAACGTTAATTCTTTCACCTTTTCAATATCACTCTCTCTTACTTCTGTATGACGAGAATGCGGAGCAAAAAACACTTCATCAAACCCTTGTAACAATTTCACATGTTGCTCGCGAACCTCATGTTCAAATACACCAAACATTTTTTCCGCAAGAGGATACTTCGGCACACCATAGTGATAATACAAACCTGCTTGTGCCCCCCAGCAAATATGAAGCGTAGATGTTACATTCGTTTTTGAATACTCCATAATACGTCCAAGCTCTTCCCAATAATCTACCTCTTCAAAAGAAAGAGTTTCAACTGGTGCTCCTGTAATAATGAGTCCATCAAATTTTTCATCCTCAATATCACGAAATGTTTTATAGAAGCTCGTTAAATGGTCCTGCGCTACATTGCGAGACAGATGCGATTCCATATGAAGTAAATGCACATCTAATTGCAACGGCGTATTTCCAATTAAACGAAGTAATTGCGCCTCTGTTTCTTGCTTTGTGGGCATTAAATTTAATATAGCAATTTTCAAAGCACGTATATCTTGTGTTACTGCTCGCTCCTTCGTCATTACAAAAATATTTTCCTTCTGCAATACTTTGCGAGCTGGTAAATCTTTATCAATTATGATCGGCATGTTGTTTGCCTCCGACTAGCGCCGCTTCTAAATCTGCAATAATATCAGAAACATCTTCTATACCGACCGATAAACGGATTAAATCAGATGTAACGCCAGCTAAACGCTGATTTTCTGCGCTTAATTGTCTGTGCGTCGTACTAGCAGGATGTATTACACAAGTTCTTGCATCAGCTACATGCGTTACAAGAGTTGCAAGCTTTACATTTGCGATAAATTCTTTCGCTGCTTCTAATCCGCCCTTAATACCAAATGTTAAAACTCCACTAGCACCTTTTTTCAAATACTTTTGTGCTAACGAGTAATTTTCATTACTATCTAATCCTGGATAATTCACCCATTCAATGCGATCATGATTGGCAAGCCACTTAGCAACTTCGAGAGCATTTTCACTATGACGCTCCATTCGTAAATGCAATGTTTCCAGGCCAATGTTGCTAATATATGCATTGAATGGGCTCATACAGTTTCCGTAGTCTCTTAATAACTGAACGCGTGCTTTCACAATATACGCTGCTGCTCCAAAATTTTGAACATAGCTTACGCCGTGATAACTCGGATCAGGTTCGACAAGCTCAGGGTATTTTCCATTTGTCCAATCGAAGTTCCCTCCATCTATTACAATGCCGCCTAGAGAACTTGCATGGCCATCAATATATTTCGTTGTAGAATGGACAATGATATTTGCCCCATGTTCAAACGCCTGGCATAAATAAGGCGTCGCTAATGTATTATCAACGATAAAAGGTACTTCTAATTCTTTTGCTGCTGCTGAAAGTTCTTTGAAATTCAAAACGTTCATTGCTGGATTTCCTAACGACTCTGCATAAACGAGTTTTGTCTTATCATTAGCAAGTGCCGCAATTTCATCTGCCGTTAAATTAGGATTAAAGAACGTAACATCTATGCCCAGCTTTCGCAAACTCACTCCAAATAAATTAAACGTTCCTCCGTAAACAGTTGAAGAACAAAGTAAATGGTCTCCACTACTGCAAATATTTAAAACCGCAAGCATAATGGCTGCCTGCCCAGAAGCTGTTGCAACAGCCCCTACACCGCCTTCTAAATCTGATAACTTCTGCTCAAATGCAGCTAGAGTAGGATTTCCAATACGCGTATATATATATCCTTCTGCCTCTAAATTAAATAGTGCTGCTAAATCATCTGACGTATCGTATTTATACGTTGTACTTTGATAAAGTGGCAAAACACGTGGCTCACCATTTTTTGGCGTATAGCCACCTTGCACACAAATCGTTCCTTTCCCCCATGATTCTCCCATCTCTCATTCTCCTTTCTTTTATCCCGCTATTTGCGGGCAGTAAGACTCCCACCTCCAAATTCGGCAAATGCGAGGAAGTTAGGTGGGAGATAACTGCCCGATTGATGAAGGCTAATAATTAGCGGGGGAGGGACAAAACCCCCACTAATTAAAGTTTCACTTTATCCAAAATAAAAAACTGCCCCTTCCCTGAAAACAAGAAAGGAGCAGTTTGAAAACACGCTCTAAGGCTCTTTCTTATCTCTCAGGATTATTACCTGCAGGATTTGGCACAATTCCGTTATACGGCTGTTGCCAAGGTTTCATCGGGCCTGTCCCTCCACCTTTTCTTGATAAGACTATGCAATTACCGTTGATTTTATAGCAATAATTTCCTGATGTCAAATGGTTTTTCTGAATGTTCTAAATTAAATGCGAGGAATTTAATATAAACAACAAAAGAAATATATTCCATATTCATTTGAAAAAGACCTTTTAAAAACTCCGATCAATATATAGAATTAAATAAGTGGTTTAACCGCGTTGGTTTCAAATTTTCATGAGATTTCAATATATTGAATAAGCCAAACCCTCAAAAAGATACTATATATATTCAATTCATTTCACACTAGCATATTTAATCCTTTCTACATGAAAATTTACATAACGGAGGTACAACATGACAAATAAAAAAGACATGCACTATATACTCGTCCTATATGGCATTCTTTTAGGCTCTATAGTAGGAGCTACAGTCTGGTTATTTTTAGTTACAATAAATATCGGAATTCACTTTATTTGGGGATACTTACCTACTATTTTCTCTTCTCCGCCTTATTACACCATTTGTGTAACAATCATCGGTGGTATCCTCGTTGGTTTAACACAAAAATACTTCGGTACATATCCACGTCTTATGCCCGAAGTGATGGCTGAATATAAAAAAACAGGTAGAATCGAATACAGTTTTGTACATAAAGCTACTTTAACTGCGATTATCGTTTTAATATTTGGAGCTAGTTTAGGCCCAGAAGCAGCACTTGTTGGAATTATCGGTGGACTTTGTACATGGGTAGGAGATCGCTTTAATTTTGCTTTAAAGGGAATGAATGAACTAACAGAGGTTGGAATTGGTGCTACTTTAAGTGTAATTTTTAATGCACCATTATTCGGTTTCTTAGCTCCGAATGAAAATGAGGGTGAACAAATTAATGAATTTTCGAAAGGAAAAAAAGCAATTGTATATTTAGCTACCACTTTTGCCGGTTTTTCCGTTTACTTATTGCTTAGTAAACTCGATAATCGTGGATCCTTTATTGTTGATTTTGGGGAAGGGTCTCTTGCTCTTAATGAATGGATCGCCTTTCTACCACTTGCTAGCATTGGTGCTATAGTTGGTTTCTTTTATTTCAAATTAGAATTCACATTAGAGAAATTAATCCACCCCTTCAAAGAATACAAGGTATCACTTGGAATTATAGGCGGTATTTTATTAGGAATTACAGGAACTTTTCTTCCTTACACGTTATTCTCAGGGGAACATCAATTAAAAGATTTAGTCGTTGAATGGAGCCATTTATCCTTCTGGGTACTACTTCTTTCAGGAATTTTAAAATTATGTATTACTGCCGTTTGTTTAAATACGGGTTGGCGCGGCGGACATATTTTCCCAATTATATTTGCTGGATCAAGTATCGGATACGCTATAGCTTCTATTCTACCCATAGATCCAATATCTTCTGTAGCCATCGTCACGACAGCTATTTCAAGCTATGCATTACGAAAACCAATAGCTATAACATTACTATTACTCATGTTTTTCCCGCTCAATTTATTATTACCGATGCTCGGGGCAGCAGCGATTGGGAATGCATTTCCGCTTCCTAAAAACAATGAAGCTACAAACTAATACATACAGGCAGTAGGGACAAAAGTTCCACTGCCTGTTTTTATCCCGCTATTTGCGAGCAGTAAGACTCTCACCTCAAAATCCGGCAAGTGCGAGGGAGTTGGGTGGGAGATAACTGCCCGATTGGTGAAGGCTAATAATCAGTGGGGGATGGCCAAAATCCACACTGATTAAAGTTTCACTTTATTACACATGCTGCTTTAATAGCGCGTATAACGCTTCAAAACTATGCACTTCATATGTTGGCACAATCTCGCTATTATTTGGTTTCTTTTCTGAATTAAACCAACAAGTATCAATTCCCGCTACATATCCACCTTTAATATCGGCACTTAACGAATCCCCAATAATGAGCCCTTCTTCAAAAGCGAAATTAGGAATCCTTTCAAAAACATAATCAAAATACTCTTCCATCGGCTTTTGGAATCCCGTATCTTCAGAAACAAAAATATCTTTAAACAATGAATGTAATCCTGCATTACGTAAACGTTTATCTTGCGTCTTAGAAATACCGTTTGTCACTATATATAAATCATACTCATTTTGAATTTGATTTATAAATTCAAATGCACCTTGCATGAGTTGGTTTCCTTCTTCTAAGTAGCTACGATAATTATTTTCGAATAATATCCCATCTACTTCTTCCCCGTACTCTTTAAACAAAATCGAAAATCGTGTATTTACGACTTCATCACGGTTTATTTCACCTTCTTCAAAAGCATCCCAAAGGCTTTTATTAATTTTTTTATACTGCGCTTCAACCTCGCTAGTTAAAGGAATCCCTTTCTCTTCAAAGAGCATACGTAACGCCACTTTCTCCGCCTTCTGAAAATCTAACAATGTATCATCTACATCAAATAGCAATGTTTTATATTTTTTCATAAACCCCTCACACTCTCTTTTCTACAAAAACAAATTTACATAAATCGTATCATTCTTCCTTGTAAAAATAATAGGAGATATCTCATACTACAAACAGGGGTGAAAATATGAAAATCAGTAAAAATGAGAAAGAAATTTATCAACACATGCAAATTCATCAATTCCATACTCTTTTTTCCTTTCATGTCTTACCATATGTAGAACTACATTCTTTTCAAAAGAAAGAGATGATATGTAAGGAGGGAGTCGACCTCCCTTATCTCTATTACTTAATTTCCGGGAAAGCAAAAATATATATGAGCCATAAAAATGGGAAAGTCTCTTTAATTAATTTTATTCAAGCACCTTCATTCATTGGGGAATTAGGATTAATTGGCGTAGAATCTGTTACGAAAGCGGTTGAGGTGATTGAAGATTGTATTTGCTTAGCGCTTCCTCTTAAAGATTGTCAGCATCTTTTATTGCAAGATGATACCTTTCTACAGAAACTATGCAAATTTATTGGAGAAAAAACAATTACCCGAACAGAAAATTACGCCAAAAACTATAGTTATCCATTTGAAAACCGATTAGCTGCGTTCATTCTATTAACGGAACAAAATAATTGCTATACCGAAAAACATACTGAGGCCTCAGAATACTTAAACGTCAGTTACCGCCATCTTTTATATGTATTAAACCAGTTTTGCCAGCAAAACTATTTAAAAAAAGAAGGCCGAACATATTATATACAAGATCGAAATCAATTAGAAAAACTTGCTGACGAGCTAAAAATATAAAAAACAGCATTAACATAAAAGTTAATGCTGTTTTTTTGAGTGGCGATTATAATTTTAATTAAAATTTGCTTGCTACTTTAGCTGCTTCTTCAAGACCTGCAGTAATGATTTCTTCTGCTTTATCTGGGAATTGGTTATGTCCCTCGATAATTACCGTTTCCATGTTTGTTGCGCCGAAGAAGCCCATCATGCTTGCTACATATTTTACAGCCATTTCCATTTCAGCTGCTGGTCCTTCAGAATATACGCCGCCACGTGCATTTAATAACGCAATCTTCTTATCTCCAATAAGCCCAACTGGACCTTCTGATGTATATTTAAACGTTTTACCAGCACGGTTTAAATAATCAATATACGTGTGTAATACGGCTGGAATCGTTAAGTTCCATAATGGGAAACCGAAAACTACTTTATCAGCTTCTAGAAATTGATTTAAATACTTATCAGCAACTGCTACCACTTTTGCTTCTTCTTCTGTTAAATCAAATCCTCTACCTGCTTTGAATGTACCATTAATCATATCTACGCCTACATATGGTAATTCTTCTTTATATAAATCAAGTTCTACCACTGTATCATTTGGATGCGCTTCTTTATAGTTTGCTAAAAATGCCTCGTATAATTTCACACTAACTGCTTGTTCCGCTGGGCGGTTGTTTGCTTTTACAAATAAAACTGTTGCCATTGTTTTTCCTCCTACTACTCACTCTTATGTTGTTATATATCACTTACGAAAAAGGGTACTCCCTTATAATTATTGTTGCTTACAAATACATTTTATCTTTATATCAAGACAATTACGTCCTCACATAGACGTATTTTTCCATAAAAAAAGTCCACCTTCTAAAGGCGAACTAGGTCTTACGACTTTTGTCTTATACAATTCCATTTTTCACTGCATATAATGCTGCTTGTGTGCGATCGGATAAATGTAACTTACTCAAAATACTACTCATATGAGCTTTTACCGTTTTTTCTGTAATAACTAAAACAGAAGCAATTTCTTTATTACTCATCCCTTTCGCCAATAACTGCAATACTTCATTTTCTCTCGCTGTTAATACATCCACTTGAACGGAAGGTTCTTCTTCTTTCTCTTCCTGTGGTAATGTTTGAGAAAGAAGGGCATTTGCTATATCTGGATGTAATTGAATATTACCTTTATACGCGCTTCGAATAGCTTCAACAAGCTGATCTGGTTCGATATCTTTTAAAATATAACCGCTCGCCCCAGCTTTTAGTGCCGGCAATACATGAGCTTGATCAGAAAAACTAGTCAATACAATTACTTTCACGTTTGGATATTCTTTTTTAATACAAGCTGTTGCCTCAATTCCATCCATCTCAGGCATATATAAATCCATTAATACGACATCTGGACTCGTTTCGCCTACTTTCACTAGCGCCTCTTTCCCATTATTTGCTTCACCAACTAATTCAAAATCTTCCTGTGTGCTTAGAAAAAATGCTAATCCTTTTAAAACAACTGTATGATCATCAACTAACAATACTTTTATTTTCACAAACTTCCCTCATTTTCACATCATAATGGTACATTTACTTTTATACTCGTTCGTTTCTTACTACTTACAATTTTAATTGTTCCACCAACTAATTCTACTCTTTCACGCATCGTAGTCATACCGAGTGATTTCTTCTCTTTTATATCCTTTTCTACAAACCCATTTCCTTGATCGACTATTTCTAATGATACATTTTTCTCCGTCACTTTGAAATAAATCGTCGCTTCTCTTACATCCGCATGCTTACTTACGTTATTTAAAGCTTCTTGTCCAATTCGCCATAGCGCTTCTTCTACTACACGCGGCAAATCACGTACACCTGTAACTTGTTCCCGGATTTTCAATCCTAAACTTTCACCATATTGCTTTAAAGCTGGTAATAACCCTTTCTCTAATCCAGCCGGACGGAGCTGCCAAATTAATGTCCTCATTTCTTTTAAGGCACCTTGTGCTAATTCACGCATCTCATACAAAGACTGATCTACCTTTTCATTTTGACCCTTTAAGACAGCTTCAGCGCCTTTCGTCATAAACGTTAATGAAAACAACTTTTGTGAAACAGAATCATGTAAATCTCTAGCTAAACGATTACGCTCTTCCATTCGTACAAGTTCGCGGCGTTTTTCATTTAATCTTAAGTTCTCTATCATTAATGAAATATGATTTGCTAACGCTTGTACTACATCTATCGTATTTATATCAAATTCTCCATTATTAGAACTTACACTTAATACTCCAAATATATGATCTTGAATATGTATCGGAATAGCGATAACTGTCCTATTGGGATGCTCTATATTACCAACCTGACGCTTCGATAAGACAGACTCTTCTTTTTCCAACGCTTCCTGTGCTACTGCCCTCAAATCATCTTGTAGTTCACCTTTCTTATAAGAAGCTCTCACAGCTAGTTCATTTTCTTCTCTAATAAAGAATACAACTTGCTCCCATAGAAATAAGCTCCCTATTTGCATTACAATCTCTTCTGGTAATGCATTAAATTTATGAATTGTCCTTAAAGCTTGAATAAAGCGTTCTAACTTTACATAATAATGAGCTCTTCTCTTTTCATTTTCATACAGTTTTGTACGCTTTAATGCCGTTCCAATTTGAAAGGCAACTGATTGTAATAGTACTAATTCTTCTTCCGAAAAATGCGTTTTACCTGGGCTAGCTACATTTAACACGCCAAATTCATCTTCTCCCGCTTTTAGCGGTACTGTCGCATGATGTACAATCCCTTCTGTATCTCCCCAGTTGTATTCAATCGCATTATTAATTCTCTTACATTCAATAATATTAACTGCTCGCTCTAGTTTTCCTTCCACAAAGCGGTGTAAGCACCAGCAATTCCCCTCACACATCGGTCGTTTATTTTCGAATTTCAATCCCTCTGGTAATTGGTAATCAATTAATTTTGTATATCTACCATTTTCATCCGCAAGGAAAATCCATCCTGTCGTTAAACCAGTTACATTCAACAGCTTTTCCAGCACAGCTTGAAGTACGTGATATGTATCATTTGAGGTATTCAACGTTTCTGCAATCTCTTTTAATATAACTAATTCATTTGTACGATTCTCTTGAAACATAATTCGTCTCCTACATACAAGATTTTAAATAGTACTTAACATAAATCATCTACTTTTCACTTTGTACTTATTCGTAACATTGATATAATGGTGAAAACATAGTTTTCATTATATCACTTGAGGGGGCTTTCATAATGACATTGAATAAGGCACTTACTATCGCTGGTTCTGACACAAGTGGCGGTGCTGGTATACAAGCAGATTTAAAAACATTCCAAGAACTTGGTGTATACGGAATGACATCTCTTACGACAATCGTAACGATGGATCCACATAACGGTTGGGCACATAACGTATTCCCAATCCCAGCTTCTACATTAAAACCACAATTAGAAACGACAATTGAAGGCGTTGGCGTAGATGCTTTAAAAACGGGTATGCTTGGATCAGTAGAAATTATCGAAATGGTTGCGGAAACAATTGAAAAGCACAATTTCGAAAATGTAGTAGTTGATCCTGTTATGGTATGTAAAGGAGCGGATGAAGCGTTACATCCTGAAACAAATGACTGCTTACGTGACGTTCTTGTTCCAAAGGCATTAGTCGTAACGCCAAACTTATTTGAAGCATATCAATTAAGTGGTGTGAAAATTAATTCTCTTGAGGACATGAAAGAAGCTGCAAAAAAAATCCATGCTTTAGGCGCTAAATACGTACTGATTAAAGGTGGTAGCAAACTAGGCACAGAAACTGCTATTGATGTGTTATATGACGGCGAAACATTCGATCTTCTAGAATCAGAAAAGATTGATACGACAAATACACACGGTGCAGGTTGTACATATTCTGCTGCAATTACAGCAGAACTTGCAAAAGGAAAAACGGTGAAAGAAGCAGTAAAAACTGCGAAAGAATTCATCACAGCTGCAATTCGTCATTCATTTAAGATTAACGAATATGTAGGACCAACACATCACGGTGCATACCGCAAATTCGTTGCACCGAAAGAACTTGTCTAACATAACGCTTTTTATTAATAAATTTAAAAATAGATTAAAACCCACAGAACATTTATTGTTCTGTGGGTTTTAATTACTTTACAGAAATCTTTTAAAGTACTCCCCGAATTCCTATGATGCTGAACTAACCTTGTTTCTACCATTTCTTTTTGAATAATATAACGCATCATCCGCTGATTGAATAAATTGCTCAGGCGATTTTTTATATTCTGAAAGCCCAACAGAAACTGTAATTTTAATTTTTTCCCCATTTTGCAGTTGAAATGAATGCTTTTCAACTGCTAGCCGAATTTGTTCCCCTATACGAGTTCCAAATGCTACTCTCTTTTTTGGTAACAACAGAGCAAACTCTTCGCCACCCTTTCGAAAGACTAAATTTGGGAATGGTGCATTCTCTAACAAAATACGCCCTAGTTGTTTTAACACTTCATCTCCAGCAGGATGACCGTACGTATCATTTACATACTTAAAGTGATCAATATCGATAAGTAATAAACAAAGTGAATCATTTTTCATATGCTTACTATCAATATGACGATTCATCTCAAAATCAAACTGTCTTACATTTCCTAGATTCGTTAATGCATCTATCGTTGCATAATGCTTCATCGTTTGAAATAATTCATTGGATTGCAATATGTAACTTGCACTTACAAATGTGATGTATGCCGCTACAATACAACAAATTAAATATAATACCACTACATATATATCCTTAAATAAAATATAAAGTGGTAGTATTAAAATAGACAAACTGTACACATTAAACCATATCCATTTTGTAAATATAGAAATCTTCATCCGCCAAATGAGAGTAATGCCAATCCCTATTGCCACGATAGTATAGCAAGCCAATTCAGAGGCTAAAGAATACTCAGTAAAAAATACCCGCGTTATTAAAATAATCATAACAGTTATAATACTAGCTATTGGGCCACCAATTATAATTGCCAAAACAACAGCTAAATAACGTAAATCCAACATAATATCTTCAATATGCACACCAAAATGCATCAACAATATACTCAATATTCCAGTTGAAATACCGACCAAACATTTCTGCCAAAAAGAGAATCCTTCTTTTAATGGCTTATCTCTTAAAAGCTGAGCACCCACAAAGATAAAGGACAGAATAATTGTCATATTTACAAATAGATCTCTGAACATAAAATAATCTCCCTACTTTTTCTTTTCCATCTATCCCTTTCTATATGCTATTGTATTACGTAATCCCTATAATTCCCAATCTTTTTTGTTTTACTGTTCCACGTGGAACAGTAAAACAAAAAAGGAGACGAAATTTCGTCTCCTCCATTAACAACATCGCGATATCTTTCCGCCTTTTGCATTAAATCTAGCTTCTTGTGCCTCAGCAAAAAATTGCTTTTGACATAGAATTTTCTCTTCTGGATGATGTAATTTCATGTGATTTACATACGTTTCATAACTTGGAACTCCGACAAGTAAACTAATAAATTGCTTTCTCTTTCCCCATACGTTCCGTAAATTTTTAAGCATAGTTCCTCGACTCACTTTCATCTTTTGGAATATATGGTGCCTCTTTTAACGGCATTGGCTTATTTCTTAATACTTGAATCCAAATTCGAAGTGCAGAAATTAATACAGCAATTACAACTATCATAAAAATTCCACAAAGTGCCGCATCAATATAGTCATTAAAAATAATTTGTTTCATTTGCGCAACATTTTTAGCTGGAGCTAATACCTTACCATCATCTAATGCTCCCTGAAATACTTTCGCATGTGATAGAAATCCTATTTTAGGATTTTCATGAAACAACTTTTGATAACCAGCTGTCATCGTTACAATAAGTAATCCTATAGTCGGAATAAGCGTTACCCAAACGTATGCCTTTTTCCCCATTTTGAATAAAATTGTCGTTCCAAGTAATAATGCAATCCCCGCTAACATTTGATTTGCAATACCGAAAAGTGGCCATAGCGTATTAATTCCACCGAGAGGGTCAACCACCCCTTGATATAAGAAGTACCCCCAGCCTAGTACGCATAACGTTGTAGCAACCACATTCGCTATTGTGGAATCTGTTTTCGCAAACGGCTTGTACACATGCCCTAAAATATCTTGAATCATAAATCGTCCTACACGTGTTCCAGCATCAATCGTTGTTAAAATAAATAGTGCTTCAAAAAGAATGGCAAAATGGTACCAAAATGCCATCATCGCCGTTCCACCTATTACTTGTGAAAATATATGTGCCATACCAATTGCTAATGTTGGTGCGCCACCTGTACGTGATAAAATGGTCTGTTCTCCGACGTTAACAGCAAGTTCTTTTAATTCATTCGGTGTAATAGCAAATCCCCACGAAGAAATAACTTGAACCGCTTGTGATACATCTGTTCCGATCAGTGCTGCTGGACTATTAATTGCAAAATAAGTTCCTGGTGTTAATACACAAGCTGCAATCATAGCCATCGCTGCTACAAATGATTCCATTAACATTGCCCCATAACCAACTGGCTGTGCATGACCTTCTTGCTCAATCATTTTCGGCGTCGTACCTGATGAAACGAGAGCGTGGAATCCAGAGACAGCACCGCAAGCTATTGTAATAAATAAGAACGGAAATAAGTTCCCGGAGAAAACAGGACCTGTTCCATCAATAAACTTAGATACTGCCGGCATCTTCAAATCTGGAGCTACAATTAAAATACCAATTGCTAATCCAAGTATCGTTCCTATTTTTAAAAATGTACTTAAATAATCACGTGGTGCAAGGAGCATCCAAACTGGTAATGCCGATGCAATGAATCCATATACGATAAGCATAATAGCAATTGTTTCACCACTAAAAGTAAACATACTTGCAAGTGTTGGATTTTCTGCTACATACTGTCCACCAATAAGCGATAGGACTAGTAGAACAATACCGATTACTGATCCTTCCCCTACTCGCCCTGGTCTAATGTAACGCATGTAAACTCCCATTAAAATAGCAATTGGAATTGTTGCTGCGATTGTAAACATTCCCCATGGGCTTCCAACAAGTGCCTTCACAACTACTAAAGCTAATACTGCTAATAAAATTATCATAATACCTAAAATACCAATCATCGCAATTAATCCTGTAACAGGACCAATTTCATCTTTAATCATTTCTCCTAATGATTTACCATTACGTCTCATTGAAGCAAATAAAATTACAAAATCTTGTACAGCTCCGGCAATAACTACCCCAACAATAATCCAAATAGTCCCAGGTAAATACCCCATCTGCGCCGCCAAAATTGGTCCTACTAAAGGACCTGCCCCTGCAATCGCAGCGAAGTGATGTCCGAATAAAACCCATTTATTTGTTGGAACATAATCCTTCCCATCATTTAACGTATGAGCAGGCGTTTGCCTATTATTATCTAGGCCAAAAACTTTCCTTGCTATAAATCTACTATAAAAGCGATAAGCAATCGCATACACTGATACAGCAGCAACTAATAGCCATACAGCATTAATTGTCTCACCTTGTGATAAAGCTATTACACCAAAAGCAGATGCTCCTACTGCTGCAATAACTCCCCAAAGTAAAATTGATTTCAATGTTTTCACGTACAATCCCCCCATTACTACTTCTTAGAGGAGATTGTACTAAATTTTCTGAATATTTAATTTGAATCCTCCTTATCATGAAGGATTTCTAGGCTATTATGTTAAAATTCTCTCATTACTTGTCATAGTTCAATTTTATTTCGAAGCCGTTTTACATAATTACGGCTTACTGGAATCGGTTGCTCATCGTACCTGTCTAAATGCAAATTATACGTGCCATTATAATAAGGTTTAAGTTCTTGTACATATGACATATTAATTAAATAGCTTTTATGTACACGTAAAAAATCATATGCATTTAGTTTATTTTCTAATTCCTGGAGTGTGTATGTTGAAATATGCTGATTATTCGTTGTATAAATTGAAACGGTTTTATTTTCCTTATTTTTACTAATATATACAATATCCTCCGGGAGAATATATCTAATCCCCTCATGGCCTTCTATCGGCAGTTTACGCAGATGACTCTTTGCTTTCTCACCTTGTTCTTTTCCTATTTTATATAAAATGAATTGTAAATCTTCTTCACGAAATGGTCGTAATAAATAATAAAACGCTTGGAAACGAAAAGCTGTAATTGCCTCTTCTATATCCTCACCAATAAAAATAAATTTCGTATAACAATTCACTTCTCGTAACAAACTCGAATATTCAAAACCAGTACCATCCATTAATTGCGAATTTAAAAAAACAAAATCAGGTGTATGTTTTTTCATTATTAGCAAAGATTCTGTTCCAGTTTTCGCTTCAAAACATTCTACATTTCGAATGTTTTCAGTAAAGTTCTCAACTAATTTTCTTCGCTCTTCTGTTTCTTCCATGATAAGTAAGATTTTCATTTATCCAGCCACCTAATTCCTTTGTCCATATGTCTTGTTGTATACATTCGCTTTAGTAAGAAATATTCCCTTTTTCTTACTATACCATTATTTATCTAAAAAAACAGAAAAAAGGAAACCACTTTGGTTCCCCTTTTCTTTTATCCCGATTGATGCGGGCTAATAATCAGTGGTTGATGGACAAAACACCACTGATTAAGGTTTCTCTTTATACTAATTCCCTCTGTTTCGTTTCTTGGCCAAGTATAACTACAGCAAGTGCCCCAATTAAAATTGATCCACAGAAAATCGTAAATATTAGCGATAGTGAAGCTTGTGAAGCAACTAAATACCCTACTAATAGTGGTCCAAGAATACCACCAATACGCCCAAATGCAGCTGCCATTCCTGCACCTGTACCGCGAATAGTTGTTGGATACTGTTCCGGTGTATAAGCGTATAATGCACCCCAAGCACCTAAATTAAAGAAGGATAGTAACATACCCGCCACTATTAATGCTGTTAATGAATCCGCAATTCCGAACACATAAGCACTACATGCTGTACCAATTAAATACGTAACCAATACAAATTTACGACCAAGACGTTCAATAAACCATGCAGCTGTGAAATATCCTGGAAGTTGAGCTAAAGTCATAATGAGTACGTACTGAAAACTTTTTATTAAACTAAAGCCTTTCAGTACCATTACACTAGGTAACCAAAGGAACATTCCATAATAGGAAAAGACCACACAAAACCATAGAATCCATAACATAATTGTTGCTTTACGATATTCTCCAGACCAAACCGATTTTATATTTTCAATAACAGATGGCCTTTTGGCAACCTTTTGGAATCTTGGAGAATCGGGTAAATTCCATCTTAAATATAAAGCATATAACGCTGGAACTGCACTTAATACCATAGCAACTTCCCAACCGTATTTAGGAATAACAAAATATGAGATAAGAGCTGCGATTAACCAACCACCAGCCCAAAAGCTTTCTAATAGTACAACTATTTTTCCACGTTCGTGCGCTTCAACACTTTCTGATACAAGAGTAGATGCAACTGGAAGTTCCCCGCCAAGTCCCATACCAATTAAAAAGCGTAAAACGAGGAACATCGCGAATGTCGTCGTTAAAGCAGTTAAACCACTACCGATAGAAAATAGTAATAATGTAATAATAAAGACCGATTTCCGTCCTATTTTATCTGATAGTATCCCAAAAAGGAGCGCTCCTACTGCCATACCAATTGAATTAACGCTACCTATCCAACCCATTTCTTGAGTACTTAATCCCCAATCTTTTTGGAGTGCTACGATTACAAATGAAAGCATTCCAACATCCATTGCATCAAATAGCCAGCCAAGCCCTGCTATACCAAGTAGCTTTCGCTTCGAAATTTCTTTTACCTTGCTCACAAGAAGTCCTCCTTACACAGGTGTCTTTACACATCATTTTACATGTGTGTATTGCATAAGTAAAATACTTTCTTATAAAAATTCTCCTTCATCATTCCCAAAAAGTAAAATGTTTATCAAAAATAAACAAATAAAAAAAAGTAGCGATGTTCCGCTACTTTTTTGAACGCATTACTTCTTTTAAAAATTCAGCTAATACTAACTGACGACGCCAACGTGTTGGATTACTACATAATCTGTAAAACCACTCTAAATGAATAGATTGAATCCATTTTGGCGCACGCTTTACCTCTCCAGCCCACACATCTAAACTACCGCCTACTCCAACAGCCATTTTCGTTTCTAAACGATGCTTATTGTTTTGGATAAAGTTTTCTTGTCTTGGAAAGCCAAGTGCAACAAGTAATAGATCTGGTTTTGCCTCTTGAATACGTGAAACAATATTCTCTTCTTCTTCTTGTTTAAAATATCCATCTTGTATCCCCACGATAGATGCAGCCGAATATGTCTTCGTTAAATGATCAGCCGCGGCTTGTACAACATGTGGTTTTGCACCTAATAAGAAAACAGATACTGGTTTATTCTCTTCTGATAACTTCGCAAATAAATTACACATTAAATCAAAACCTGCTACACGTTCTTTTACAGGTGTACCAAGCATACCACTTGCTTTTACAACCCCAATACCATCAGGTGTAATTAAATCGGTATTTAGTAATGTTTTATGGAACTCTTCATCCTTTTTTGCACACATAACAATTTCAGGATTTGCTGTTACTACCTGAAAAGTATGAGTTTGCTCCAATTCTAGTTGTTCCTTTAAATATTGGACCGTTTCATCCATTGTCATTGTAGAGAAAGGAACACCTAGAATATCAACCGTTTGTACTGCCATATTTAACTATCCTCTCTATCATTAAAAGTTTTTCGCTATTAATTGCTTATATGTTTCTTTCGTATCTTCATATAATTTTTGAAGTGAGAAGTTCATAGTAGCATGCTCATAAATATGCTTGCCCATTACTGATAACTCTCCAGTTTTCCACTTATCATACGCCTCTTCTAATGCCGATGCCAATGCTTTTCCATCACCAGTTGGTACAATCCACCCATAAGTTTCATCTGCAATTAACGGTTCGATTTCTCCAGCTCTAGTCACAATTGATGGTACACGTTGATTTGCCGCTTCTAATAAAACTAATGGAAATCCTTCGCTATGGGAAGTTAACAAATTGACATGTGATGAAGCAAATAATTGTTTCACATCTTGACGATGCCCTAAAAATTCAACTTTATCATTAATCCCTTTTTCAGTAGCTAACGCCTTTAGTTCTCTTTCTAACGGCCCGTCACCAACTAATAACACTTTAATTTTCTCCAATTTTGTTTGTTGTAACGCATCGAATAAAACTTCATGTCCTTTAACAGGATGCAAACGCGCTACTTGGATTGCCGTAAACACATCTTCATCAATATTAAACATTTCCTTTTTATTATAGCCATCTGCTTTTTCCTGATCATATTCAATCCCGTTATAGATAACATGCATCTTTTCATTTGAAATACCTAATGCGGCTAAGCTTTTTTTCAACCTATTCGTTACAACAAAAAATAAATCTATATTTTTTAAAGCTTTCAAATTTAATTTAGTAAAGATCCAGCCTTTTAAGCCTTGTTTAGTAAAGTCTTGAAATGGATCACTATGAATTGTCGTAACCCATTTTGCCGCGAATTTCTTCTTCATTAGAGAAACAAAGAAATTCGCCCTAGGACCGTGTGTATGAACTACATCAAATTTTTCTTTATTAATGAATTCACTTATGTTCTTTAAAATGGATAAATCATAGCGAGATTTTTGTGAAAACACATGAACTTTTATTCCTAGCTCTCTTGCTTCTTTCGCAACAATTCCATCTTCAAATACTGCTAATTCTACTTCACCATCCGGAAACTGATCGAGCAGTGAAATAATATGTGTTTTTCCTCCACCATCTTCTGCCCCTGCATTCATATGCAATATCCTCATATTTTTTCCTCCTTTAAATCCTCGCTACATTTCCATCTATCTTTATTTTACTGTACTAAAAAATAAAAGCTAACAAAAGTTAGCTTTTATTTTTATCATTCAATTTCTAAATCTACAATTAGACAAGCTAACACCACTACAAAGTAAATCCCGACTCCTGGTGCTGTCAAAATATGTCCTGCAATATACGCAATACCTAGTGCTAATACTAAGCTTGCTGAAATCATTCCATATTTCACATTGAATATTTCCTTAAATCTTGTAACAAATGCTATTAAGATTCTTAAGCCGTAATAAATAAATGGAATCATCATTAACGCAAAACCAATAATTCCGAAATCATAAAACCAATCATGGAAGTCCATTTCAATTAACTTCGGATCTGGCTCTTTTTGTTCATTATACTTAAAGTTACCTGCGTAACCCATTCCAAATAATTTTTGTGACATTGGCGCTTCTTTAAAGAACTGCTTATGTCTCTCTTCATATACTTGACGTCCACTGAAAATAAGATTTTCTTGATTTTCTTTCTTTTGCTCTTTCTCAAGCTCTTTCTTAACTTCCGCTTCTACCTTCGCCTTTTCTTCTGGTTTCTCAACTTTATGTTGTTTTTCTTCTTTTTTAATTTTCTCTTTAATTTCTTTTTCTTTTTGATCTTGCTGCGCTACATTTTGTTCTGATAAATAGTTGTTATGAATACCCATATTTTGTGCTAATGGCGTCATTTTAAACGTTCCAACAACACCAGCTAATAGGATAATAGCAATTAATCCATTAAGTACAAGAGACCTTTTGTTTGGATTTCTTCTATCAAATAATAATTGTAGTACGATAATCCCGATTGCTGCTGCTAACGTAGCACCAATTGAGCCCATCCCTACTTTCGTACCAACTTGAATTAACGAGTAAATCATTAAAAGCGATGGAATCCAATATAAAACGTGTTTCACGCTCTTTGTTTTTTGAATAGAATATAGTACCACAATAGGGAAAATAATAGCTAAGATTGACCCTAGTTCATTACCTGCATAGAACCATCCTCGGGAACCAACCTTCATCCATTGATAACTACCAAAGTCTGTAGATGTCGAAATAGAAATAACCATAATAGCGTTAATGATTAATGTTGAATACACAATACTATTTCTGACTTTGTCACTAATATTTACTTTCTTTTTCAATGATTTTAAAGCTAAAATGTATGATCCTAGCATGATATATATATATAATGCCTTCGCAACAAACTTAACTTCTTCACTAAGTACAATAGGATTCTTAACTAGTTTATTATTAATAAACCCTATCCCTAAAACTACTGCTAATAATATTAAGTAAATTAAAAACTTCCTATTTTCCTTCTCTTTTGCCTGAATTAAAATGTAAATACCACCAACAGCCATAATAAGAAATCTTACCAAAATTCCAACAGTGGCATTTGACTTTAATAAAACGATGCTAAGAGACGTTAATAAATCTAAAACAGGCTGTAAAATAATAAAAAAGAGCAAAAAATGCTCAAATCTAACCCTAGCTTGATTTGCTAACATTCCAAGACCTCCATACAAAATCTTTACATTATCTTTTAATCATAGTTTTCTACTGTTTAAACACACCCAGCAATTATAACATAACTCATATTTAAATTGAGAACTATTTTTCATGCCGAAACTAGTCAAATCCAGCATTATTAGTAACCGAAAACATTGTCCTTTAGCTATCCTTCCCTGTCCCTATAAAAACTATCTAACACATATGCACTTATTTTCGACCGTACAAAAATATTTTTTTATCATTTTATACAAATGTACAAAACGGACTTATCTTATTGTACCATCCCTCCAACTAAGCTACATCAAAAAACTATACTATTAATCTTTCCACACTTTTTCGCTTTACTTTATTGCTACTTATCAAGCATTTTCAAACGCTTTCTTTAGCTATTTCATCCATTTTTCTACATGTAGCGAAAAGTAATTGTTATTTCCAAAACTTTAGTGTATATTTTTTCTCTGGAACATCTTTAAGAGGAAGGAATTAAAGCCATGTTATTAATCGATATATTTACGTTTCTTGGCATTATCGCCGCTGCCATTTCTGGTACATTAGTTGGTTTAAAAAAAGATCTAGATTTATTTGGTGTCCTTTGTTTAGCTGTAGCTACTGCGCTCGGCGGCGGTATTATTCGTGATATTATGATTGGTAACCTGCCTCCTGTCGCATTTGTAAAACCCATTTACTTTTTCGTAAGTGTACTATCAGCATTATTCACATGTATGTTTTTTGAGCGCATTAATAAACTTCAAGTTGTTATTATGCTTTCTGATGCTGTTGGTTTAGGGGTATTTACAGCTATTGGTGCAAATGCAGCAATGTCACATCACGTTGACGCCTCGTTTTTAGTCGTTTCAATGGGAGTTATTACAGGTATTGGGGGCGGTATTTTACGTGACATTTGCGCTCAAGATATCCCGTATGTATTCCGAAAAGAGATATATGCAATTGCTTCTATTCTAGGAGCAGTTAGTTTCTTAATTACACATGCAATGGGGGCACACATATTAGCTTTCTATGTCTGTTTATTAATAACATTCGTTATTCGTGTAGTCACCGTAATATATAATGTACATTTCCCAGTTTTCTTTAAAACACATGCAAAAATTAATAAAGGCCATTAAGAGAATTCTACATAGAATTCTCTTAATTTATATACAATTCCATATACTATAGAGTAATTGTATATAAAAATATATAATTACATTAGAATAAAAAAATGAAAACGCTTTATAAACAGGGGGAAGAATGATGCTTGGGGTTTTTAAAAAAAATAAAACAAACACCAGTATAATTGAATTAAGCAAAGGCCAACAAATCATATTTAACGTGCCTGCTAATTCTGAACTAAAAACTCAAATGGATATGCTACATATTTCAAAGGAAGATTTACAAATTGTTAAAGTATTACAGCCATTTATTTATGAGGAAATAGATTGGATAACAGAAAAATTCTACACCAACATCACAAAACAACCTAATTTAATTGCTGTTATTGAACGCTACAGCTCTATTCCCAAATTAAAACAAACTTTAAAGACACATATTAAAGAATTGTTCAGCGGGAATATGAATGAAGATTTTATTGAACAACGTGTTAGAATTGCAAAAAGGCACGTACAAATTGGTTTACATAGAAAATGGTATACCGCTGCTTATCAAGAATTATTCCGCTCCGTCATAAAGATTTTGCAAACGAAAATTTCAACGATAGACGATTTTTCTTATTCTATAAACGTAATAAATAAATTATTCACATTAGAACAAGAACTTGTTATTGCATCTTATGAATCCGAATATGAGAGAATCCAAAAAGAACATGAAAAAGAAAAAGAACTGACAACTATGACGATTACACATATTGCAACAGAACTAGCGGCAGTATCTGAAAAAACAAGCTCTTCTATTCAACAGTTAACATCTAAATCAGAAAGTATCGTAGGAATTGCAAAAACAGGTACATCATTAGCTACGACATCAGAAGAAAAGGCCAATAAAGGAAAAGAACAATTAAATCTGCAAAACAAACGAATGGAAAGCATCCAAACGAATATGGAAACTATCATTACTGATACTCATGAACTTCTTGATATTTCTAACAAAATTAACGAAATCATTGATATTGTAAAATCAATCGCCGAGCAAACAAATTTACTAGCATTAAATGCTGCTATTGAATCTGCACGTGCTGGCGAATTTGGTAAAGGTTTTTCAGTCGTAGCGGGAGAAATCCGAAAGTTATCAGAGCAAACGAAAGAATCAATTTCCAACGTTACAAAACTCGTTGAAAAAACTAATGAACAAATTATACACGTCTCTTCTTCCGTGGAACAAATAAGCTCTCTCGTATCTGAAGGGACAGATAGTATGCATGCGACAGATCAATATTTCCAAGAAATCGTAAAAGATATGTCTAACTCTAAAGAACAAAATAAAAAAATTGAAAATGAATTAGAGACTATCTCACAAGTAATGAAGAGTATTCAAGACGATTCCTCAACAATGGCCTTAACAGCGGATAATTTACAACTAGAACTAAACCGATAAGATGAATCGATACAAAGTGGAGATTCGTCATCTCCGCTTTGCATTCATCCTTATCATCCATCTACCAAAAAAGAATCCAAAATGGATTCTTTTATTTTCTGAAAAATATTTTTTGGCAATAAAAATAACTCATATAAACACCAAAGCTTTGTAAAATAAACAAAGCTGGCATAATAATATTATAATATGCCATATCTACTCGGAAGAGCCTTAACGACACGTATCCGGTAATTAATAATACAAACAACATATATCCTTCATTTTGCTGTTTCTTAATTAGAAAATGTAATAAAGCTATGGCCATAAATAATGTCACCACTATATATATAAGCTTTTCACATTTAAAAATAATAGAATTTATTCCCTCGTCTGAAAGCTGGTTAATAACTGGTTTTAACAGTTTAAATCTTTCTACTTCCATTTCTTTTAACTCTTGATCAATGTGCTCTTTTACACTTTTATTTTTGGATGTTTTTTCTTCATTTTGACTTTTTCCAATTAAAACAGATTGAACATAAGTCTGATTAGAAATCGTATACTGTGACATTCCCATCATCTTGATACCATAGCTCACACCAAAATGAGTACTATAAAACAGAATAAGTATTCCCATCATTTTTAATAGTATTTTTTGTTTCGTTGCTGATTGAAATAATTCAATTAACAGCACATATACAACTATAAAAATAGGTAAAAATAACCCCATTGGGAAAATCATATTGCTAAGCGCAAATAAAATGGCTGAAATTACCCATATATAAGGATGGTCTAATCCCTTATATAAAAATATGTAACAAGCACAATAAAATAAAAATATTGCGAGTGATTCCGCCGTTAATACAGAACTCATAAATATATTTGGAATATATAAAGCGTAAAACATTGATGCAATACGACCACACTCTTCTCCAAAGACCATTGAAGCAATGCGATAAATGAAAAATGCAGTTCCTGTACAAAATAAAATATTAAATAATTGTAAAGCGAATACCGTATCACCAAATATGCGAATGATGATCGATTCATAAATAATAAAAGGTAACTGTGCTATATTTTCTATATTATTGCCAATTGCAATCTGCTTTGCAGACTCATACATAGCCTTCATATCACCTATCATTGGAACATCTACAAATAGAACTGTGATAAGTCTTACAACTATAGATATGCTTATAAGAAAAACAAGAAATTGTTTATCTGTAAAACGATATTGCAAAATTGATGCTACTAACAAAATAAGAATAACAAAAATCACTAATACAATTGTTATACTTGTTGTACTTCCTCCAAAAAATTGCTTACTTGTTTCAAAAGCCGACCAACAACTATAGACAAAAAATGCGAGCATCGCACCAATCATTATTTTACTGAAGAAAGACGAAAAATTTGTTCTTATATGATTCATATGTCCATTGCACCTCTATTCCCATTCATAACAAAACGATTCTATCATGAATAAGCACAAGGTTAATAGGGAATTTCTATGACAAATACATAGTCATTACTTTTTCACTTGCAATGTAAGCGAATCCTCTTTTACACTACATTTTATATATGATAAATTTTCTTTCAGTTACATGAATACAAATACAGAAATTTCAATAAAGTGAAACTTTAATCCACGGGGGTTTTGTTCATCCCCCACTGACTATTAGCCCGCAAATAGTGGGATAATCCTCTTTTGGAACACTTTACTTCATTAAATATCTAATATGGGTACTCCACTTACACATGTCACTCTGATTGAAAACAGAAAATAGGGGATGAATATATGGAAAAGAAATTCATGCGAGAATCAAAAGCAATTAAAACAACACGTGTTTTTCCTAACGATTTAAATAATCACCAAACACTTTTCGGGGGGAAATTATTAGCAGAAATTGATAGTATAGCTTCAATTGCAGCTGCGAGACACAGCCGCAAACATTGCGTAACAGCATCTATCGATTCCGTTGATTTTTTAACTCCAATTCACCAAGCAGATTCTGTTTGTTATGAAGCATTCGTATGTTATACAGGAAAATCTTCAATGGAAGTTTTCGTAAAAGTAATTGCAGAGGATCTACTAGCAGGCGAGCGTAGAATGGCCGCAACGTGTTTCATTACATTTGTCGCATTAAAAGACGGAAAACCTTCATCTGTACCACAAGTAATTCCTGAAACAGAGGAAGAACATTGGCTACATACAACTGGTTCAGAGCGTGCAGAAAATAGAAAAAAAGGACGTTTAAAAAGTAAAGAAATGGCTGAAGTGTTAACTTTAAGTAAGCCTTGGAATATGTAACATTAGGATTTTATCTTATACATGCACAGGTTTTTTCTTCCTTGCATGTATTTTTTATTATAATAAAGTATTACGCCTTAGCATTTTTATTCGATGCCTGTTTCCTAAAATCACCCATCAGCTTTTCCTTTATTTTGTTATGCTATTAATGGTATATTAAATAATGTTCGTTTAAAAATAACCATAATATGATTAAGTATATAAGGGATGGTGCGGTAATGTCTATTGAGGTACCAATTTCAATACCAAAAACGTTAATTATTATTCCAGCGTATAACGAGGAAGAAGCAATTGCAGATACATTAACAAGATTATTAGAACTAAAACAGCATTTTACAGCATTAAGCATTTGCGTTATTAATGATGGATCAAAAGATAAAACAGCTCAAATCGTAAAAGATTTCCCTGTTCATCTTGTTAATTTACCATACAATCTAGGTATCGGTTCAGCTGTACAAACTGGATATAAATACGCTTATGAGAACGGATATGATATTGCGATTCAGTTCGATGCTGATGGACAACATAATCCTGATGATTTATACAAAATCATACAGCCTATTGCCGAGGATCAATGCGATATGGTGCTTGGTTCACGTTTTACAGAAAAAACAGCATATAAAGGTAGTATCTCCCGAAGAATCGGTATTTTTTATTTTACCGCTCTATTGAAAGTACTAACAAAACAAACATTTATGGATCCAACTTCTGGGTATCGTGCTATCAATCGAGAAGTAATTAAGATTTTTGCACACAATTATCCAAAAGATTATCCGGAGCCAGAAGTCCTTATTCATTTAAAAAAGAAAAAACTCCGCATTAATGAAATATCTGTAAATATGCAAGAGCGACAAGGTGGACAATCTTCCATCACTCCCCTTAAATCTGCATATTACATGGTTAAGGTAAGTCTTGCTATATTGATGCAAAAAATCGTGAAAGGTTGATAATGAATGCATATAATTACCTTTTCATTCATCTTTATTTTATTACTATTCTTCTCAATTATTAATTCCATTCGTCGTGGGACTTTAGAAACAAAATATGCTATTTTATGGATTTTCGTTTGTATTACAATGGCTATTTTAAGTTCTACGGATAAAATTATAAATTGGATTGGAAAACTATTAAACGTAGAATATCCTCCGTCCATTTTATTCTTATTCGGACTATTATTCTGTTTTATCTTAATTTTTGACCTGACGAGAAAAATCTCCAAATTACACCATCAACTTGTAACATTAACGCAAGATTATGCATTATTAAAACAAAAATTAAAGATAACAGATAAGGAATAACTTCCTAACTAAATACTAATATACTAAAGCTCCTGAATTTTGCTTGAAAAATTCAGGAGCTTTTATCATTTCAAATTATTTCTTTCTAATTATACGAGGTACCACAATAGAAAGTTGATTTACAAAGTTTATATGCGTTAAACTTATACAGATGTTCTTGTAGTCTTCTTCCTTTCAAAAGACTTGTATATATGGTACAAAACATAAAAAATTTGAGGAGATAAAAACTCTATGATGGAACAAAAACAACTCGTTTCCGTTGTCATACCTCTGTATAATACGGAAAAATATATTGAAGAAACGATGCAATCAATACTAGATCAAACATATAAAAACATTGAAATTGTAATTGTAGATGATGGAAGCAAAGATCAATCACCTTCCATCGTAAAAAACCTTGTACAAAAGTACCCCGGACAAATAAAATACTTCCCACAAGAAAATCAAGGCGTTTCAGTTGCTCGTAATACAGGAATTGAAAATGCTAGCGGAGAATATGTTGCTTTTCTTGATAGTGATGATTTATGGCATCCAACAAAAATCGAAAAACAAGTTGAAAGCATGCATAAAAACAACATGAACGCTTGTTATTGTGGCTATATGAACTTTTACGAAGAGACTGGTGAAAAAGTTGAGCACACGACAAACTTTATTAAAGGTGATATGACAAAAGCTTTCTTAACGCATCAAGTTGTTGCTCAGACGAGCACTTGGATTTTCAAAAGATCTATCGTGATGGATCATAATATTCGTTTCACACCAGGGTGTAGCTGGGGAGAAGATTTAGAATTTCTATTTAAATTAATGAGCGTTACAAATGTATGCTATGTAGATGAATATTTAACATATTATCGAATCTTATCCGAAGGAAATCTTTCTTCAAAGTATAAAGATTATGAATTAAAAACAGCAAAAGAATTAGAAGTGTTTAATCGAATGAAGGATTGGGTTCATAATAAATCAAAAGACTTAATCGTGAATGATTCTACAGAACTTATTGAAATCCTTGAAACTTATCTATTCCCATATACAGTCATTAACAATGCTTGTATATACATTAAAGGAAGCTCTAAGTTAGATAAATCACAAGTTCAATTAATCAAGGGCGATATAAATAAATATTGTCGCAAAATTTATTCGAAAAATGGAAAACGAAGCAAAAAGCTATACGCAATGCTTTGGTTTGTACGAATAAAGTTTATGTTTTCTTAAATAAAGAATACGCTTTTAAACATACTTTCCGTAAACAAATCAAATTTACAAATAGGACGAAGTGCGTCCTGAAAAATAGAAAGGTCTTGTTCCATGAAAACAAATAAAATCCTTAAAAACGCCTCCTACCTATTTGTAGGAAATATTACTGTTCGATTTGTACTTGCTATTGCGACCATTTTCTTTGCAAGATATGTTTCACCAAAGGAGTATGGGATGTTTACAACTGCTTTAGCAGTTTCCGCTGTTATTTGTTATTTTACAGATGCAGGTTTGACACATACATTTATGCGTGAAGGAACGAGAAGCAACGCTAACATTAGCGTACTAATTAGTAGTTATTTACGTATTCGTTTAGTATTAGCTATCGTAATTTCTGTGCTCTTCGCTATTTTCGCTCAGTTCTTCTATCCTGATGCTTACTTACGTGCGATGGTATATTGGGTTGTACTGCCGACAATGTTTGGAGCCACTTTACAAGGTGTTGGGATGGCTTACTTCCAAGTAACAGAACGCATGCAATTTACAGCGATTATTTCTGTAATACAAGGTGTAACAGCCGCAGCTGCTCTTCTACTAGGAATGTCCTTTAAATGGTCACTTATGATGGTTGCTGCCATGTACGGGATATCTAGTCTTGTAACAGGACTTATCGCCTTTATAATGGTAATTCGCCATACAACAGTTCATAAGGGCTGGGATAAAGGCATTTTAGATCAATTGCTCATTTTCACAATCAATGGCATTATCATTATGCTCTTACCACAGTTAGGGCCTATTATATTAGAAAAAGTCTCAACATATGAGCAAGTTGGATTCTTTGGCGCTGCATCGAAAATACCTGCTGTACTTTATCAAATACCGGGCGTAATTGCAGCAGCCTTTTATCCAAAGTTATTTGCTTTTGGAAATGAAAAGAATATTGATGAACATAGAAAACTATCACAGTTCGAATTAAAACTTATGTCTTTCTTAGGAATGGGAATCTCCATTCCATTTATCGCTGATCCAAGCTTTTGGATTGTTACTTTATTAGGTGAACAATATGCACCAGCCGGTGATGCTCTTGCAATTTTAGCCTTTATGGTTATTTTACAATCTATCAACTATCCACTTGCTGATAATTTAACAACTATTGGTCAACAGTGGAAGCGTGCGACAACGATGGGAATTGGATTAGCTGTCGCTATCGTAAGTTACATCGTATTAGGTAGCCAATTTGGAATGATGGGAGCTGCGGTAGCTGCTATCATTACTGAGGTTACTTTATTAATCGGATTTACTTTATTCGTTCGTAAAGGATTTACATTACTATTCAAAGGGATTGTATTTAATACACTAGCATTTATAATCAGTTACGCCCTATACCGCACAGTATTAATTAACTTACCACCACTGTTAGCTCTAACACTTACTGGTATATTGTACGGTATTATTGGCCTTGCAATTGATCCACAAATACGCGGGTTGATTTTAGGATTTGTAAATAAAAAGCTAGGTAAGAAAATAGCATAAAAGCCAAGTTCTTTTTCATCTTTATGAAAAAGAACTTGGCTTTTTATTTATTACCCTCTACATATAAAATCGTTTCTTTTGTTCCTTCATAACACCAGCTCTTCTCGACGACATTTTTCATATCCCACAATGTAATTAAACATCTGTCAATTACACTCTATATTTTCCCAGAAACAATGCAATGTTAATCTTGCAAAAATATACATTTTGAAAGGATAGCATTATACTCAAGAATTTAGTATCATGATTCAAGGTACTATTTCAAGTTGGACGGAGGATACTATGAGCTTATTAACAGTAGAAAAACTAGGCCATACATTTGGCGATCGCACATTATTTAAAGATGTATCCATGCGTTTACTAGCAGGAGAACATGTCGGATTAGTCGGTGCAAACGGTGTTGGTAAATCAACATTTATGAATATTATTACTGGTCAACTTATCCATGATGAAGGCCGTGTAGAATGGACACCTGGTACAAATTACAGTTACTTAGACCAGCATACAATTTTAACACCTGGTCGCACAATTCGTGATGTATTAGCTGACGCGTTTTTACCTTTATTTGAAAAAGAAAAAGCTTTAAATGAAGTTGCAGAAAAAATGGGAACTGCAACACCAGAAGAATTAGAGGCACTTCTTGAGCAGATGGCAGAAATCCAAGATGCTCTCGAAGCAGGTGGTTTCTATTTACTAGATATGAAAATTGAAGAAGCAGCAAGAGGTCTTGGAATTGATGCAATCGGTTTAGATCGTGATGTTTCAGCACTAAGTGGTGGACAACGTACAAAAGTATTACTTGCAAAGCTATTACTTGAACAACCAGAAGTGTTATTACTCGATGAGCCTACCAACTATCTAGACGTTGAACACATTAATTGGTTATCGAATTATTTAAAAGAATACCCGCATGCATTCTTATTAATTTCCCATGATACGGAATTTATGAATAAATGTGTTGATGTTATTTTCCATCTAGAATTCACGAAAATGACGCGCTATACAGCGACATACGAAAAATTTCTAGAGTTAGCCGAAATTAATAAAAATCAACATATAAATGCTTATGAAAAACAGAAAGAGTTTATTAAAAAGCAAGAAGACTTTATTGCGAAGAACAAGGCTCGTTATTCAACGACAGGCCGTGCAAAGAGTCGTCAAAAACAACTTGATCGCATGGAGCGTATTGATCGTCCTGAAACAGCAATTAAGCCCGAATTCTCATTTAAAGAATGTCGTGCAAGTAGTCGTTTCGTCTTTGAAGGTGAAGATGTAGAAATCGGATATACACATCCCTTATTGCCAAAACTAACAATGACAATTGAACGCGGTGAAAAAATTGCTATCGTTGGATGTAATGGTGTTGGTAAATCAACATTACTAAAAACAATTCTAGGAAAAATCAAACCATTGAGTGGGAAAACAAGCCTTGGTGACTTCTTAGAGCCTGCATACTTTGAGCAAGAAGTAAAAGCGGATAATATAACACCAATTGATGATGTTTGGAACACATTCCCTAGCATGGACCAACATCAAATTCGTGCAATGTTAGCGAAATGCGGATTAAAAAATGAGCATATCTCTCGCCCGCTAAATCAATTAAGTGGTGGCGAACAAGCAAAAGTTCGTTTATGTAAGCTAATGGGTGAAGAAAGTAACTGGATCTTATTCGATGAGCCAACAAACCATCTTGATGTTACAGCAAAGGAAGAACTTCAAAAAGCTCTGAAAGCATATAAAGGGACAATCCTTCTTGTATGTCACGAACCAGACTTTTATGAAAACTGGGTAACAAAAGTTTGGAACATAGAAGAATGGGCACAAAACAAAAAATAATATACATGGGATAATTAACCATGATTTTATGATATACTATACTTTGCGTGACGACATCTTATTCTGTTGTCACGCTTTTTATAGAGGCAAGATTTTATTTACGCTGGAGGCAATAATATGCTTTTTAATTCTTATGAATTCATGCTTTATTTCTTACCTGTAGCAGTAATTGGATATTTTATATTGCAAAAATTCAATCAAAACATTGCGAAAATTTTCTTAGTGGGCATGTCCCTCTACTTTTACGCATATTTTGAAGCGAAATATCTATTACTGATAGGAGTTTCATTATTTACAAACGCCTTTATAGGCCAACAAATCATACACAAAACGAATAAAAAAACTCGAAAAATATTATTGACAGTTGGCTTAATATTTAACATTTCATTGCTAGGGTATTTCAAATATTCTGATTTCTTCTTGGACAATATAAATACTATATTTGGAACTGATATACCTTTATTAAAGCTGCTATTGCCTTTAGGAATTAGTTTTATCACCTTCCAAAAGATAGGTTTTTTAGTAGATTGTTATAAGAGAGAATTAACAAAGTTTAACTTTATTGATTTTTGCTTATTCGTAACGTTTTTCCCGCAACTTATTGCAGGACCAATTGTCCATCATAGTAAGGTTCTACCTCAATTCCAGGATGAATCCAAGAGAAAGTTGAACGTTGAGAATATTGCAAAAGGCCTCTATATATTCGGAATCGGTCTTACTAAAAAAGTAGTAATTGCTGACTCACTAGCACAATGGGCTGATTTTGGCTTTAGCAACGTAAATCAACTATCTACGACTGATGCATGGATTTCATCGCTTGCATATACATTACAACTGTATTTTGATTTTAGTGGATATTGTGATATGGCAATAGGTGCCGCGCTGTTATTCAATATTACATTACCAACTAACTTCTTCTCTCCTTATAAATCTTTAAGTATTCAAGATTTTTGGAGACGCTGGCATATGACATTAGGGCGATTTTTCACTCAATATGTATATATTCCACTAGGGGGCAGTCGTAAGGGACAAGTTCGAACTTATGTAAATTTATTTACAATCTTCCTTATTAGTGGTATTTGGCATGGCGCTGGATGGACATTTGTTATTTGGGGCGTTTTACACGGATTGGCTATTGTAATACACCGATTATTTAAAAACTTAGGTGGAAAAATGCCTAAAGTATTCGCATGGATCTTAACAATGGGATTTGTGCATGTAACGTGGGTATTTTTCAGGGCAACTTCAGTAGAAGATGCATTAACTATGTTAAATCGCATGTTCAATGTAAATTACTTGCACATCCAAACAGCACTTATCCAATTCCGTCCAGAAACATTAACCGGTGTTTCTACATTAGATAATTTAATTTATTCAATCGCTAATTTATTCCCATTCCAAGTAACTGGTAATCAATTTAACTTCCAAACTATCTTATACCTAGCGATTGGAATGGCTATTGTATTATTTACGAAGAATTCTATAGAAAAATTAGAATCTTTTCGTCCAAAACCGATTTATGCTCTTGCATTAGCTAGCATGTTTATACTGTCTTTAATGTATTTAAATCGTGTAAGTTCATTCTTATACTTTAATTTCTAATAACCGTAGGTGAAAAATATGTATAAGCGTTTTATATGTTGGTTTATTATATTCCTATTCATTTTATCTGGAATAGTTTGCTCTATTGTCTATAAGCTTGATCCATTGTACGTATATAAATTTAAGAAAAATGATTATTTTTATGCTACTGAACGCTATCAAATGCCTGGACTTGTTAAAAATATGGATTATGATACTTTATTTGTAGGAACTTCTATGGGTAGAAATTTCCTTGAACCTGATGTTGATAAATTACTTCATACTACAAGCTTTAACGGCTCTCTTCCAGGTTCAACAGCAAGGGAACAAAATATGACAGCTCAGTTAGCTACGCATTCAAAAACTGTTAAAAACATTATTTGGGAGCTTAATTTATATTCATTCTCTGGAAAATCTGAATGGGTATCAGAAGGAACTTCACCGTTCCCAACTTACATGTATGATACAAATAAATTGAATGATATCCAATATTTTCTTAGCCCATATTCTCGAAAAACGGCATTACAGAACATGAAATTAAATTTAGACCCAACAAAATCTCCACAGGATCCTCATTGGCTATATAAATTTGGAGATGACGAGCCAAATTTCTCAGTAGATATAGCCAAAAAGGTTGTCGATGGAACACCGCATCAACCAATCATTGAGGGTTGGTATCATGAACAAATGCTTAAATCTTTTGATTCTAATATTATTGAACTTGTAAAACAAAACCCGGAAGTACAGTTTACATTTTTCTATGCACCGTATCCAGTAACATATCACGTAGTTATGGATAAAAACGATCCAAAGCATACAGAAGAAAATATGTTATTTAAGAAAGAAGTATACAATAAATTAAAAGAACTAAAAAATGTAAAACTCTATGATTTCCAAGATCAAAAAGAAGTTACGTATAATCTTTCTAATTATATGTCCGATCAAACGCACTATTACAGATATATAAATGATTGGATTGTAAAACAATTAGCGACAATTGAGCCTATTACTAATAAAAATGATTATGACCAAAGGCTAACTGATTTCTCTAATGAAATAAAGAATTTCGATACTTCTAAACTAATAAATTCAGATGAAAGACCTAAATAATAAAAAGGGCCCATTACAAATGGTGCCCTTTTTATCTTGGTAATTTATTTCTGTTTTAATTTCGCGCATTGTAATACTCAGTCAACCTTAACCTAAAATCTGTTAGTTCGTCGTAACTTTTTAAATTAGCTAACATCCCTCTAATGACTGGAATCCTTGGATTTGATAACCGTATTTCAGCCTCTAAAACATCTAGCGTAACAAGCAATTCATCATTTCCTAATTGATCAGCTAATGCTCGTTTAAATACAATAATTTCACTTAGAAAATGTTCCTTCACCTGTTCCTTAATAAGCTCGGAACTACAAAGAAATTCTCCTAGTCTCTCTTCATGTAGGACAGGTTCCTCCGAAGATTCTAGAAGCCCCTCTACTAAATTATCTATCCTCTGTAAAATAAAGGTCGAAACATAGGATAGATCAATTTCTGGTGCATTTAAAATAATTAATTCTAAATACCCACGGCATATCCCTTCCACCATAATTACTAGATCTAACAAGTATGGAATAACCTTTTCACCATAAATGGACAGTAAGCTATTCCGATAAAATGCATGAGACTCTAATTTCATCCTCATCATAAACTCTTCTACTTCTTTATTACATGGAATTGCATTTTCTCTTGCATGCATAATAATAAATTCTTTATGTTTTTGCACATCAGTAAACTGACAATATAATTGTTTTTCAAATTTTTCACGTGGTAATAAAGATTCTTTTTCAATATCCAGCATTTTCTTCTGAATCTTGTCATAATAATATCGAAGTGTGGCCAATAATAACTCATCTTTTGATTTGAAATATAAATAAAAGGCTCCTTTTGATATACCACATGCGGTTACGATTTCTTGTACTGACGTTGCATTTACACCCTTAGTTGCAAATAACCTCATAGCCATCTCTATAATTAAGCGCTCTTTTTCTTTCATATTCTCTCTCCTAAATTTAATCTCGCATCTTATGTAAATTCAAACTTGATTTTATTCCACATTAACTGAAAATAAAACTCCCCATCTAAAATTTAATCGAGTAAATGGTTTATATAGAAGCCTTTCCATCTATAAAATCCGGTTAGTAAAAGCCAATGATCAGAAAAAGAATAGGAAACCGACTACTTGCAGTTTGATTTTATTATACCATCTCTTTTCATTGACGACTGACCAATCGGTCAGTTATATTATGTATTAGACTGACCGATCGGTCAATATAATAAAAAGGGAGCGCAAACATGAACAAAATCATCAATTTCACGTTAAAAAATAAGTTCGCAGTTTGGCTACTAACCATTATTGTTACTATTGCGGGTATTTATTCTGGACTCAATATGAAGCTGGAGACAATTCCTGATATTACAACACCGATTGTAACAGTAACCACGGTTTATCCTGGTGCTACACCAGAAGAAGTAGCTGATAAAATTTCAAAACCAATGGAAGAGCAACTCCAAAATTTAAGCGGTGTAAACGTTGTTAGTTCATCATCTTATCAAAATGCATCTTCTATTCAGGTAGAATATGATTTTGATAAAAATATGGAAAAAGCCGAAACGGAAATTAAAGAATCGCTCGCAAACGTGAAACTGCCAGAAGGTGTGAAAGACCCGAAAGTCTCACGAGTAAACTTTAATGCCTTTCCTGTTATTTCATTAAGCGTAGCGAGTAAAAATGAATCTTTAGCTGCCTTAACAGAAAATGTAGAAAAAAATGTTGTTCCTGGATTAAAAGGACTTGATGGTGTCGCATCTGTTCAAATCGCAGGTCAACAAGTAGACGAAGTACAGCTTGTCTTCAAAAAAGATAAGATGAAAGAATTAGGTTTAAGTGAAGATACTGTAAAAAATATGATTAAAGGTTCGGACGTATCGTTACCACTTGGCTTATATACATTTAAAGATACGGAAAAATCAGTTGTTATCGATGGTAACATTACAACAATTAAAGCATTAAAAGAATTAAAAATTCCAGCTATCCCTTCATCACCGAATGGTCAAGGTAGCCAAAACGCTGGTGCTGGAACACAAGCACCACAGATGAATCCGGCCGCTATGAATGGCATACCAACGGTTACATTGGAAGAGATTGCTGATATTAAAGAAGTTGGAAAAGCAGAATCCATTTCTCGAACGAATGGAAAAGAAGCAATCGGTATTCAAATTGTGAAGGCTGCTGATGCGAATACAGTTGATGTTGTAAATGCAGTTAAAGATAAAGTGAAGGACCTTGAGAAAAAATATAAAGACTTAGAGATTATTTCAACATTCGATCAAGGTGCGCCTATTGAAAAATCAGTCGAAACAATGCTTAGCAAAGCTATTTTCGGTGCTATTTTTGCGATTGTTATTATTATGTTGTTCCTGCGAAACATTCGAACAACACTAATCTCTGTCGTTTCTATACCACTTTCTTTATTAATTGCAGTTTTAGTAATAAAACAAATGGATATTACCCTTAACATTATGACACTTGGAGCAATGACAGTTGCTATTGGACGCGTTGTTGATGACTCAATTGTTGTTATTGAAAATATTTACCGACGTATGTCTTTATCAGAAGAGAAATTACGTGGGAAAGATTTAATTCGTGAAGCTACGAAAGAAATGTTTATCCCGATTATGTCTTCTACAATTGTAACAATCGCTGTATTCTTACCTCTTGGGCTTGTAAAGGGTATGATTGGTGAAATGTTCTTACCATTTGCTTTAACAATTGTTTTTGCCCTACTTGCTTCCTTACTTGTGGCAGTTACAATTGTGCCGATGCTAGCACATTCCTTATTTAAGAAGGAAAGCATGAGAGAAAAAGAAGTACATCATGAAGAAAAACCAAGCAAATTAGCAAACGGCTATAAACGTATACTTGAATGGGCGTTAAACCATAAAATTATTACATCAAGTATCACAGTCCTCCTATTAGTAGGCAGCCTTGCACTTGTACCAATCATCGGTGTCAGTTTCTTACCATCTGAAGAAGAAAAAATGATTATCGCAACGTACAAACCTGAGCCAGGTCAAACGTTAGACGACGTTGAAAAAATTGCAACGAAAGCTGAAAAGCATTTCCAAGATAAAAAAGACGTCAAAACGATTCAATTCTCATTAGGCGGCGAAAACCCAATGAGCCCTGGTCAAACAAATCAAGCGATGTTCTTCGTTCAATATGATAACGATACGAAAAACTTTGAAAAAGAAAAAGAACAAGTCGTTAAAGATTTACAAAAGATGTCTGGAAAAGGTGAATGGAAAAACCAAGATTTCGGAGCAGGTGGCGGTAGTAACGAAATTAAGCTATACGTTTATGGAGATAGCTCTGAAGAAATTAAGCCTGTCGTGAAAGACATTCAAAATATCATGAAGAAAAATAAAGATTTAAAAGACATAGACTCTAGTGTTGCAAAAACATATGCAGAATATACTTTAGTCGCTGATCAAGAAAAGTTAAGTAAAATGGGGCTAACTGCTGCTCAAATTGGAATGGGACTTTCTAATCAACATGACCGCCCTGTTCTTACAACAATTAAAAAAGATAATAAAGATATAAATGTATATGTAGAAACTGAAAAACAAAACTATGAAACGATCGATGACTTAACAAATCGTAAAATTACAACACCACTTGGTAATGAAGTTGCTGTTAAAGATGTTATGACTGTAAAAGAAGGTGAAACTTCTAACACAGTAACACATCGTGATGGCCGTGTTTATGCGGAAGTTAGTGCAAAACTAACATCTGATGACGTTTCAAAAGCATCTGCCGCTGTTCAAAAAGAAGTAGATAAAATGGATCTTCCTTCTGGTATAGATGTTTCTATGGGTGGTGTTACACAAGATATTCAAGAATCATTCAAACAACTTGGCTTAGCGATGTTAGCTGCGATTGCCATTGTATACTTCGTTCTTGTTGTTACATTTGGCGGTGCCCTTGCACCATTCGCAATTTTATTCTCGCTACCATTCACAATCATTGGTGCACTCGTTGCCTTATTAATCTCTGGCGAAACGTTAAGCGTATCTGCGATGATTGGGGCTCTTATGCTAATTGGTATCGTTGTAACGAACGCAATCGTGCTCATTGACCGTGTTATTCATAAAGAAAATGACGGCCTATCAACACGTGAAGCATTATTAGAAGCTGGTACAACACGCCTGCGTCCTATCTTAATGACTGCAATTGCAACAATCGGGGCTCTTATCCCGCTTGCATTAGGATTTGAAGGTAGCGGCTTAATTTCTAAAGGACTTGGCGTAACAGTAATTGGTGGATTAACAAGTTCAACGTTATTAACACTTCTTATTGTTCCAATCGTTTATGAAGCATTAAGCAAATTTAAAAAGAAAAAAGTAAAATAAAAAAATAACCTCGCTGACTGCGAGGTTATTTTTTATTCCCAAACAAGATTAGGAAATCACCATATCCTTCTTTTTCTAAATCTTCTTTTTGAATAAAGCGTAGCGCTGCCGAATTAATACAATAACGAAGGCCGTTTTGTCCTGGGCCGTCTGGAAATACATGCCCAAGATGTGAATCTCCTTCTTTACTTCTCACTTCCGTACGCGTCATATTATGGCTAACATCCATTTTTTCTTTCACACTAGCTGACATAACTGGTTTCGTAAAACTCGGCCATCCACAGCCGCTATCAAACTTATCGAAAGAAGTAAATAATGGTTCCCCCGAAACAATATCTACATAAAGCCCTTCTTCTTTATGATTCCAATACTCATTTTGAAAAGGCGGTTCTGTCCCATTTTCCTGTGTTACATAAAACTGCATCTCGTTTAATCTTTCTTTTAAATGAGCATTATTCTTTGGCCAATGTTGTTTAATAAAAGCATCTCGACCTGAGCCTTTACGATATAACTCATAGCGAAATGTATTCTTCTTATAATATCCTTGGTGATATTCTTCAGCTGGATAAAACGTAGCAGCTGGCAATATTTTTGTCGCAATCGGCTTCGAAAAATGCCCACTTTTCTCAAGCTCTTCTTTTGAAGCCTCTGCCTTTTTATGTTGTTCTTCATTATGATAAAAAATCACCGTTTCATAAGACTGCCCGCGGTCGTGGAATTGTCCCCCTATATCAGTCGGGTCAATTTGTCTCCAATATATATTTAACAACTCTTCATACGGCATTTTATTTGCATCAAATGTAATTTGTACTACTTCATAATGCCCAGTTGTTTCCGAGCACACTTCTTTATACGTTGGATCCTCTTTATGGCCACCTGTATAGCCTGAAACAACCTGTATAATCCCTTCCATCTCTTCAAATGGCGAAACCATACACCAGAAACACCCTCCGGCAAACGTAGCTAACTCTATCTTTTCATTTACAGCCATTATTTCACCCCTATTCTATCTTCTCCTTACAGTATGGCATAAGGAACGTCATGTTATAAAAGAAAAAGCATCGAACATCGATGCTTTTTCTTTACTTCACTTTATTTTTTTCAACGTCCTTCTCCATTTCATCACTTGTCACATCTAAGACATCTAATAAGAAAATGAAGATTGGAATACCGATAATAAGTCCCCACACACCTAAGAAATGCTCAGAGAAAATTAATACCATAAATGTGTAGAAGATTGGTAAGTTTGTTTTTTGAGACATAAACTTCGGATTTAATACATAGCTCTCAAGTGCATGAATTACTGTTACGATAACTACAATATAAACGACATACATAATACCGCCAATATTGTAAGCAATCATACAGAGTGGGAATAACGAGATAATAACACCCGCCACTGGAATTAAGCCAAGCAAGAAAATCATTAACGCTAAACCTAGTAATTGCGGGAATCCTAATATCCATAATGCAATAACAGATAAAACACAGTTAACAATTGCAATTAAAAATTGTGCTTCGATTACTTTTCCGAATGAACGTGCAAATTTCTTTCCGAAATACTCTATTTCGTTATAGAAAATTGCAAGTCGGCTTTCTTTAAATTTCGAAGTAAAAGCAACGATACGTGCTTTTTCAAGTAAGAAAAATAAGCTTAAAATTACAGAAAGTAAAACTTGAAGGCCAAATTTCCCAACATTCGTAATAGATTTATACAAAATGTCTACGCCTTGCCCCACATATTTAGAAAGCTCCATATGATTAACAGCATTAACTGCATACTTAATTAATTCACTATCAGGTGGATTTCTTAAAAATACATTAAATTGATAAATCAATTGTGAAATTTGTATTGTTAATACCGGTAAATATTTAAATAGCGTAATGGCAATTCCTGCCACCAACATTACATATAAAAGCGCTATAATAATTTTTCGATTAATTGGCATGAAATGATCTAATTTACGAGAAATAAACTTTTGGAATCGATCCATTAAATACGTCAACATAAACGTAATTAAAATTAAATTTAACATACTTTGCATCCCATACAATATGAGAGCAAGTAATACTAATACGATTAACCTCTGAAATCCTTTGCTTTGAAACAGGTTTTTTATTTGCATAATCGACGAGTACTCTCTCCTGTCCTATAAAGTAAAACGTTAACAAGTAGATCTCTCTCTATCCTCTACTTATAATTATCCTTTAATATTAAAGCCATTGCGAGCAATTTATATTCAACCCTAACCACCCGTTAATTGTGCTATATATTATGTTACTTCTTATTTTACAATACAATGACCTATTTCAGAACGCATTATACGTAGTATTAATGAAGATTTAAGGAAACTTTTATCCTTCAATAGGTCTTACCACTACTGTAACATAAAAAGCAAGCTATCAGTAGAAATCCGTCCTACAAATAACTTGCTTTTATATTTTTTTAGTAAGTTTTATCATCCAATAAACGGCATGAACATTGGAATAACCACCACTGTTACGACACCAACCACTGTCACAGCGATACTGGCCATAGCTGCTTCTACTTCACCCATTTCGATACCTACTGCAACCCCTAACGCATGTCCTGCTGTTCCAAGCGCTAAACCTTTAGCAATCGGATGTTTAACTCTAAATGTTTTTAAGAATAAAGCTCCTAATGCGTATACGATAACAGCATTAAAGATAACTGCAAATGATGTAATTGCTGGAATACCACCGATACTTTCAGAGATTGGTAATGCAATTGCTGTTGTTGCTGCCTGCGGTAACATTGAGTTCATTACAGCTGTATCTAGACCAATTGCTTTTGCGACAATGAACACAACAACCACTGAACAAATAGATCCAACCACAATAGCCGATAAAATTTGCCACCAATATTTTTTTAACTTATCAACTTGTTTATATAATGGAATTGCAAATGCGATTGTTGCTGGTTCTAAGAAGAAGCTAATCATTTTTCCGCCAGTATTATATTCTTCAAAAGTAAAGTTACCTACTTTTAGAAAGACAATCCCTAATACCATCGCTACGAATAATGGTGTGAATAAGAAGAATCCTTTTGAATGCTTAAATAATAATGTTCCGATTCCGTATGCGATTAATGAAACGACGATTCCGAAATATGGAGTCATTGTGCTTGCCATGTTCATTCCCTCCTAACAATATATACTAAATTGGTTACGCAACTTTTCCGTGCTTGCGTCCTTTATTTACTACTTTCAATTCTTTCGTATCTTCTATTTCTTTATCGTCTTTTCCTAAAATAAATTGTGCAAATAATCCTGTTACAGCGAGTAAAATAATTGTTGCGACAACAATTACAGTTAAAATTTGTACAGAATATTGTCCCATTACACCGAGAGAATTAATAACCGAAATACCTGATGGAACGAAAAGGAATCCGATAATACCTGTTAAAGCCGTTCCGAGTGATTCAACTTGTTCCAATTTAATAACTTTTAAACATAATAGGCTAAATAAAATAACTAATCCGATCACCGATGAAGGCATCGGAATTGGTAAATGCGTTGCAATAATATTAGAAACTAACATAATAGCTGAAAATATGAATGCTTGTGATAAGAAACTATATACTTTTTTCGTACTCATTTTGGCCACCTCTTTCGATTTGGTACCTTTATTGTATAAGATAAAAATAGAACTGTAAGCGTTTACATAACAGAACGTCAAATATACAAAATTAGTTACAAAAATAGGCAGACGAAATACAAAAAGCTGCTTCTTAAATACGAAGCAGCTTTTTAAGTTCTTTTGCATATGTACGGCTAACCGGGACTTTGGATCCCTCTTTCATAATTAAGTTATAAGTCGAATTAAACCACGGCTGTATCTCAGAAATATGATTAATATTAGCAACAAAACTACGATGAACACGCATAAAAATTGTTTGTGGTAATTTCTTTTCCAAAATGACAAGCGTATCATGTGTTACATATGTTTCTTTCATTGTTTTTACAGTTACTTTCCCATCTACAAGCCCTACATAAATAATATCTTCAATGTTAACAAGTACAATTGATTCCTCAATTGGTAATGCTAATTTATGCATCTCGGCCGTTACATCTACACTCTTTACATCTTGCTTTGTTTCTAACTTTATTTGCTTTTGTTTTTTATATTTCTTTAATGTCTGTACGATACGTTCTTCATCAAATGGCTTTAAAATGTAATCTAACGCATCTACTTCAAATGCTTGCAACGCATATTGATCATATGCAGTAGCAAACACAATTGAAGGTGGGTTTTTCATTTTCTTTAATATATTTGCGATTTCAAATCCATTATCATCAGATAATTGAATATCTAGAAAAACAATATCTGGTTTGTTTTTCATTAATTCTTCTAATGCATCCTCTACACAATCCGCCTCACCAATTATCTCTACTTCTTTTGTTTTCTCTAATAAATATTTCAATTCATCCCGTGCTAACATTTCATCATCAACTACTAATACTTTTAACACTCCGTTTTTCCTCCTCTACTTTTTTCGGAATCACAAAGAGGATCTTTGTCCCTTGCTCTAATTCACTTTCAATTTGAAGCATTGTCTCTTTCCCAAATAACCCGATAAGTCGTTCATTAATATTATATAAGGCTGTTCCCGTCCCTTTCTTTGATGGAACTACCATTTTTCCTAATTGCTCTAGACGTTCACTCTCAATCCCTTGTCCATTATCCTTTACTTCAAAGTGAACCATCCCTTCTTTTTCAAACACATGTACCTCGACTTGGCACACTGGCTGCTTTTTCGGAAAAGCATGGCGCAATGCATTTTCAACTAATAGCTGAAGCACAAATGGTGGAACTAAAGTCACCTTTAGTGCCTTTTCAATGTACATCTTCACTTCATACTTATTCGGAAACCTCGCTTGCTCTAACGATAAATATGCATGTACATGATTCAACTCTTGTTCTAATGGAATAAGTAATTGTCGTGCCCCTTGCAAATTACAACGAAAATAAACGCTAAGCTGCAATAATAATTTTCTCGCTTTCTCTACATCTGTTCGGCATAAAGCTGATACTGTATTAATTGCATTAAATAAAAAATGCGGATTGATTTGTGCTTGCAACGCTTTTATTTCGGCATCTTGCAATAACTTACTTTGTAACTCAGCTTCACCTAACTCAAGCTGTGTGGAGAATATTTTCGCTAGCCCTTCCGCTAACTCTTCTTCAACACGACTTAATTGATTAGGGTTTTTAAAATAAAGTTTTAATGTTCCTATCGTATTTCCATGTGAAGTTAATGGAATAACAACTGCCGCTTGTAATGGACACCCTTCATGTTGACAATTAATAATCTCACGTGATTTTGCCTTCATTATTTTCCCTGTTTTTAATACTTCTTTTGATAAACCTGTTATTAAACTGTGTGAAGGAATATGATGATCTGATGCTAATCCAACGTGAGCTAAGATTTCCTCTGTATCTGTTAAGGATACCGCATCTGTTCCCGTAAAGCGGTGAATAATTTGTGCCACATGTTTACAAGACTCTTCTGTTAACCCTTGGCGGAAATATGGTAACGTCTTATCAGCAATTCGTAATACTTTATGCGTTTGCAAAGCTTTTGCGTTTTCTTCTTGTCGTAAAATAGCTAGTATCATCGAAAGTAAAATGAAACTGCCAAAACTATTTACAAGAATCATCGGTAGCGCAATTGTTTTTACAACACTAAGTCCATCTTCTATAATTAATAGAATCATAAGCATTTCTAAAGTAACGATAAAAACACTTAAAATCGCAGAAAATTTAGGCGTAATTACACGATTATATTTTTTGAAAATGTATCCAATATACCCCGTTATAACACCTGCTAAAATTGATGAGATGGCACAACTGAGCGCTGTCGTCCCGCCAAGCATATAACGGTGAATACCCGCAATCGATCCCACTCCAATACCGACGATAGGACCACCAAGCAATCCACTAATTCCAACACCCATAATACGTGTATTCGCAATTGTACTAGATGACGAAACACCTTGTAGCCAATTTTCTTTCATAATTGTATTCCCGGCAATTTCAATTCCTGTGTAATTGCTGACAATTGTAAACACTGAAAAAATACAAATAAGCTTAAACTTATCTACATACCCATCTTGTCTATGAAGAAGGCGCCTGAACGTTTTAATATGAGAGAGTAAAAATCCTAAAATAACAATAAGTCCGACGCGTTCAATCATCATAAGTACTAAATTTAGCATCTGTGATTCATTCCTTTTTATATGAGTTAGTTTTATTATGGGAAAATAATGAAGTGGGCGTCAAGAAGAATGCAATATCTTTTGAAATATTTTACACATAACTATCCCCTCTTTATTTGACAATCTAACAGAAGAGTGCTAAAAATAAAGTAATATAATACAGTCCTTTAACCCAACCCCGTGAGGTTGAGAAGGAAGTCGGAATATACTATACGTATGGTCTTTTTTAGAGATACGTATGCTTTTTTGGCCTTCTCATCATATCAGGTGAGAAGGCCTTTTGTTATTCTTCCATAGCGACTGTAGAAGAAAATAAGGAGGAGTAATGATGAACGTCACTACTGATGTACAATCAACAACAGAGGAAACGAAGGAGAAAAGATATAAAACATTGTTTGGTTCTGCGCTAGGATATGCAGCAGAAGGTTTAGATATGTTGCTCTTATCTTTCGTACTCGTCTACATTTTAAAAGAATTTCATTTAAGCCCTGTTGAAGGTGGAAACTTAACATTAGCTACCACAATAGGAATGCTAACCGGGTCTTATTTATTTGGATTTATTGCTGATTTATTTGGGCGTATCCGTACGATGGCCTTCACAATCTTACTATTCTCACTAGCAACAGCACTTATTTATTTTGCAACAGATTATTGGCAATTATTAATTCTTCGCTTTTTAGTTGGAATGGGGGTTGGTGGTGAATTCGGAATTGGAATGGCCATCGTAACTGAAACATGGTCTAAAGAAATGCGCGCTAAGGCGACATCCGTTGTTGCACTTGGATGGCAATTTGGCGTACTAGTCGCTTCACTCCTTCCGGCATTTATCGTCCCGCATTTTGGATGGAGAGCTGTTTTCTTATTTGGACTCATTCCCGCTCTATTAGCTGTTTACGTCCGCAAAAGTTTAAGTGAACCGAAAATATGGGAACAAAAACAACGATACAAAAAAGAATTGTTACAAAAAGAAGCTGAAGGTAATTTAACAACCACTGAAGCAGAACAACTAAAGCAAATAAAAAAGTTCCCACTTCGAAAGTTATTTGCCAATAAAAAAGTAACGATAACAACCATTGGTCTTATTATTATGTCATTTATCCAGAACTTCGGATATTATGGAATTTTCACTTGGATGCCAACTATTTTAGCAAATAAATATAATTACACGTTAGCAAAAGCGAGCGGTTGGATGTTCATCTCTACAATCGGCATGCTAATTGGAATTGCAACTTTTGGTATTCTAGCCGATAAAATTGGTCGCCGTAAAACTTTTACAATCTATTATGTCGGTGGTACTATATACTGTCTCATTTACTTCTTCTTATTCACAGACTCAACATCATTGTTATGGGGAAGTGCATTGCTTGGATTCTTTGCCAATGGCATGATGGGGGGATTCGGAGCAGTTTTAGCTGAAAACTATCCTGCTGAAGCTCGCTCGACAGCAGAGAACTTTATTTTCGGTACAGGACGTGGGTTAGCTGGATTTGCACCTGTTATTATCGGCTTACTTGCTGCAGGTGGTAATTTAATGGGAGCATTATCTCTCATCTTCATTATCTATCCAATCGGTTTAGTTACAATGCTATTATGTGTCCCAGAGACGAAAGATAAAGTATTAGAATAGATTGAAACTATACGAAATGTTTATCCAAATACTGTCCCCTCAGGAAAAGTATTTGGATAAATAGCAAAGAGGAAGCATCTCAAATGAAATGCTTCCTCTTCTTATATAAATACAATTATTTATTTTGATTTACTAGCTTTTTGGAACAAGAAGCTAGTTTTATCTTCTTCTTTTACAATACCTTGTTTTAACGCTAATTCCCCTGCGACTTTAGGCGCTAGCCATAGCATTGGGAATAACAGAATAGATACCGGAACAGCCGTCACTACAATGAAGGATTGTAAGGCGTTAATACTTCCCTCACCCATATATAAAAGAATCGCCGCAACTGCGCCCATAATAAGCGACCAAAAAACTCGCAAACTAATTCTAGGATCTCCATCTCCAGTCACTGCCATTGAAATCGAATAAGCCATTGAATCTCCTGTTGTCACTACAAATAAAATTGTTAATAAAAGAAATGCAGGTCCAATAATATTAGATAGTGGCAGTTGCTCTGTAATTGCAATCATAGCCGCTGGCATACCAGATTCACTTAATGCGGTCGAGATAGAACCAGGATTCATTAACTCATAAAATACACCTGATCCCCCTAGTATAGTAAACCAAAACGTTGTAATAATAGGTGCAATAATTCCAATTGCAACGATGATTTCTCGGATTGTTCTTCCTCTTGAAATTCGGCTCACTAAAATTGCCATCATCGGTCCATATCCAATAAACCATCCCCAGAAAAAGATTGTCCACGATCCTAACCAAGCTGTATCACCACGATATGTGCTCATTGGAATAAATTCATTTATATAAAATCCAAACGAAGAAACAAATGAATCGATAATAAATCCACCTGGTCCAAATAGTAATACAAATACCATTAATAGAACTGCTAACCTAACATTTAAATTACTTATAATTTGAATCCCTTTATCAATTCCTGTTACCGCAGATATAGTAGAAACAGCTACTACACAAACAATAATGGCTAATTGAGTAGTAAACACATCAGGAATGTTAAACAATGCTTGTAACCCATAACTTGCTTGTAGTCCTAAAAATCCGATTGGACCAATCGTCCCTGCAGCTACCGCAATAATGGCAAATACATCGATCATTGTTCCAAGCCAACTCTTTCGCAATTTCTCTCCAAAAATAGGATATAAAAGCGTTCGAGGTTTTAAAGGCATATCTTTATGATAATGCCCGTACATCATAACTACCGCACTAATTGTACCTAAAATCGTCCAAGCCAGGAAACCCCAGTGCATATAACTTTGTGCTAAAGCAGGCATTACCGCTTCTTTCGTTCCAGCAGTTATACCTTCATGTATTGGTGGCACCGTCATCAAATGGTACATCGGCTCTGCGGCTGCCCAAAAAACGCCACCTCCGGCAAGTAATGTAGACATAATAATAGCGAGCCATTTTGTCGTACTAATCTCAGGTTTTTCTAGTCCCCCAAGTTTAACTCTCCCATATTTTGAAAACGCCATACACATTGCAACAACAAATGTACCAATTAATAAAACCTGCCAAAAGGCACCAAAATATTTAATTGAAGCTGCAAAACTGCTATTAATGGCTCCCTCTACGTAACTTTTATTTAAAATAACTGCAATTACAAATAATAAAAGTGAGCCACCACTAATAAGAAATACAGGCCAATCCGTTTTTCGACTCTTCATCCTCATTTACACTTCCTCCTTCCTCAGCAATCTAAAAAAACAACTTTATTATGTTTTCTTGTTTACACCCAAAACACAATGATTATATAAGCATAATAATTCATCGATTTCCTACACACTTATGTTGTCCCTAAAAATATGCTAAATCCCTTATTTAAAAGAAAATTTCTATTCCTATTACATAAAAAAGCAAAACAAAAGACCTTATATTTCTATAAGGTCTTCGAAACAGAAATTTGATTATAACATAAGGAACTCCTTGGTTCAAAAAGCCCTTTCCAAAAATAGCCGATAGTAAAGGCTTCCATTTGCTACGTAACAGTAATTAAAAAAAATTATATTTTGCAGAAAAAAACTATACTAGCTATTATTTATGAAAGAAATTCGGCTTCAAAATTTCATTTGGATACGGTTTATGATAAATATGAGTGGTAGCTGGCGACAACGGTGGAATGAGCCACACCCAATTACCTGTTACAACCCGTCCACATGCCGCTTCCAGCTTCTCAAATTGTTGAAATTGTTGTGCAGCTGTATGGTGATCCACAATACTAACTCCTTGTTTTTTAAAAGAATGTAAAACAGCCACGTTTAATTCAATTAGCGCCTTGTCTTTCCATAACGTACCGTTTCTCGATGTATCGAGCTTCATCATCTCCGCAACAGCCGGAAGTAAATTATAGCGATCATGATCCGCTAAGTTACGAGCCCCAATCTCCGTTCCCATATACCATCCATTGAACGGGGCTGCCGTATAAGAAATACCGCCAATTTCTAAGTACATATCTGAAATCATTGGAACCCCATACCATTTTGCTCCAAGTGACGAAATCGGGTATTCTGGGTGTTCAATTGGCACTTCTTTTACTTCTTCTCTCGGAATTTCTTTATATATAGGTGCCTTCCCGTTTATAGAAAACACAAGTGGCAATACATCGAAATTCGTACCTTCTCCTTGCCAGCCAAGTTCCTGACAAAAATCTGTAAACGCAGTAGAATGAGAGTCACCAATCACTCCCATTTCTGTTTTATATCCTGCATACCGAATCAATTGGTGATTATAAATTCGTATATTATTTTCTTCACCTTGATATTGCTTAAAAATTGTAATTGTCGGTTTAACTTTCCCATCGTTCGTTGCATATTTAATATGATGAATTAATGCATTGTATACACCTTCCTCATCATTTACTTCACGTGCATCTAATATGTGCATCTTACTCCAAAATAGTCTTCCGATACATCGATTACTATTGCGCCATGCCATTCGTGATCCATGAACAAGTTCTTCAAATGTATGCTCATACGTCCCCGTCTTCTCTATCTCAACTTGAATTTCTTTTATTCTCTCTTCTATGAATTGTTCTTTATTAAGCTCTTTATAGCAAACCGTAATAAAATGACTCGCTTCCTCTATTAATTGTTTCGTTTTACTCATAAATGATCTCCTTCTATTTCAACAAAACGTTACTACTTTACAGTATAAGCAAAAAGAATAAGAGTCACAAATGAAAGTCGAAGTGTTACTTTTATTGTAATATTTTTCAGAAAATTAAAGAGATTACTATTGACTTGTATAAAAAATAGGTGTATTTTTGACTCAGGTAAATTATTTTTACCTAGACCAACTTTTTAATAAGAAAGGAGGGAACGTTATGTCTTCATTTCAATTGCCAAAGCTTTCATATGACTATGATGAACTAGAGCCATATATCGATAGCAACACGCTTTCTATTCATCACGGAAAGCACCATGCGACATACGTAAATAACTTGAATGCCGCTTTAGAAAACTATACGGAATTACATAATAAATCTTTAGAAGAGTTACTATGTAATTTAGAAACTTTACCAAAAGAAATTGTTACAGCTGTCAGAAATAACGGTGGTGGACATTATTGTCATAGTCTTTTTTGGGAATTAATGAGCCCGCGAGGTGGCGGTGAGCCTAATGGAGACGTTGCAAAAGTAATTGATTATTATTTCAATACCTTTGACAACTTAAAAGATCAACTTTCCAAAGCAGCTATTAGTCGTTTTGGAAGTGGCTATGGATGGCTTGTTCTGGACGGTGAGGAACTTTCCGTTATGAGTACACCCAATCAAGATACACCTTTGCAAGAAGGTAAAATTCCATTACTCGTCATCGATGTATGGGAACACGCCTATTATTTAAAGTATCAAAATCGGCGTCCAGAATTTGTTACCAACTGGTGGCATACGGTGAACTGGGACCGGGTAAATGAAAAGTATTTACAAGCAATTCAATCACAAACACATTAGTCGTGCGTATAAGGTAAATTTGGTAATGTAAAATTAGTATTGTCGAAATCCTCCAGAATCCCCCGGATTGCCACCGGGGGATTTATGATTATTTCATTGTATTTATGTAATAACGTAAAACTTTTTCCGTCTCTAATTTCAACTCTCGGAACGGGAATCCTAATTTACGAGCCTTTCCATTATGTAACGTACAATTAATCACTCCATTATAAGGAGCTATATTATCTCCTACTTCTTGAATGAGCGCTTTTATCCCGGTATTCTCTTCTATGAAACGAATAACTTCTCTGGTAGAAACCACCCCGTTACTACAAGCATTAATTGGCCCTTCTATGTTTTCCATCCCGCACCAAGCTAAAAACTGTCCTGCTTCCTTTTCATGTATAAATGACAACTCTCCATCTACATGATCCACAACGATAGACTCTTGTTTCACAACATGTTCAACGTAAAATTGTAATCTTTTCGTATAATCGTTTTCTCCAATGACGACGGGAAATCTTACCGCAACGACTGGGAATGTTGCATGTTGAAATAAAACTGCTTCAGCTAATCGCTTGCCTTCACTATAATTGAAATCATTCCTACCTCCATACGTAATTGTATACTCGTACGGATTGAAATTGTCTTCTAATAGGCCTAACGCAGGCTCATAGACAGCCATTGAAGATGTCATAATGTATTTCTTCGTTTTTCCTTTTAGCACTTCACATATTATCTTCGCTGCATTCGAGCTATAGCATAAATTATCGTATACGATATCATAACTTTTACCTTCAAAACGCTCTTCTAGTAGCCTCTCATCTTCTCTATCTACAATCAGTCTTTTTACTGCACTTCCAAAGGAATCTTCAGTAACTCCCCTCGTCGCAATCGTTACATCATGTCCAGCTTGCAACAGTACTTCTACTAAATGTTTACCAAAAAATCTTGTTCCCCCTAGCACCAATACTTTTTTCACCTTCATCATCCCCATTTTTACAAATTGTAAAATACTACCTCTATTATTATAAACGCTAAAATAAAAAAACATGGAATCAGTTTAACGATTCCATGTTTTTTCTACACACGATACATTAACGTACTCGATATTTAAAAATACAATAGCAGCAATATAAAATAGAAATTACTGATACATAAACCCATAGTTCATATATGAATCCCTCGCCCCATACTCCCATAAAATAAAAGAGTGAAGGCAACGTCAATGTTACCCATGATTGTACAAAGGCAATTCTGCCAAGATATTGATTGATATTCTTTTTTTGTGCATTTAATACAAAGAATAAATACCAAAGTAATGCCCACATAAACCATGTTAACGCATTAACAACATCGTGGAATTGAACAAATGAAACAATCATATAGAATAAAGCAATAATTGCTACCCAAATACAGAACCAGCCTAGTCCACTACTATCCATTCCTTTAATAAAAGTAACGCCTACATATAAATAAGTTAAACCAAATAAAAAAGTAGCCGCATATGAATATACCGTCCAATTACTTTGATCAGAAATCATAATCAAATAGAACGGAATGATAATTTGTAATGCCCCCACAAATAAATTAAAGACACCTGCACTTTTCATCTCTACTTTGCCTAATATGACAAGACTATTTAAAAATAATGCTGCACCTGAAAGTAATAATCCTACGTAACCCATATATATTCGTGTGAAAATCTTTCCCTTTCACACTTTTAACCTCCCCACAATATAAAGTGATACTTTATCCCGCATTAACGAGCAGTAAAACTCCCACCTCAAAATTCAGCTAGAGCAAAGAAGTTAAGTGGGAGATCAACTGCCCGTAAAGCCCGATTAGTGAAGGCTAATAATCAGTGGGGATGAACAACCCCCACCCACTGATTAAAGTTTCACTTTATTATTTTTCTTCCTATTTAAAACTACATACATAATTTTTAATCTGAATAAGTTAGACTTCCTACCTTAAAAAATAACAAATTTAAAACGCTTTCAATAATAAATAACCCTATCAAAACATGAAATAGGATTCCTTGATTATAAACGTACTCTAACAATGATACAAGTGTTGGAATACTTTTCAATACTACGTTTTGAATTTCTATAAAAAATTAGTAGAATGATACATTTTCCCTATCTCATTCTATTAATTATTTGCATAAAATATCGTACACTCATATTAATTTAGAAAGGTTTGATATTTATGCCTCTTCATTATCCAAATCATTTTGTTTTTCACTCCACAGGTGTATTAACAAGAGAGCCTGCAACTGTTTCAGCAGTAGTAAACATTGTAAATTTAGATGCATATTACACACACCATGTAACTATAGAGGTTTGGGATTGGTCTAACTATTCTAATCCTGTAAAATTACCTGTACTACTTGGTGAAAATACGGAAGTAGCATTCCCATATATTTTACAAGGCAACCACTTAGCAGTTTTTTATGCTGATTTAGATGACTCTATTGATTTGTATGAAATCCGTATTTCTTATCCTGGCCACTCCAATATTGTTGCAAATTGTTTTGGGCGAAGTATCCCGCCATATTCAAGCCAAGAAGGTAACACAGTATACCATAAACAGCTCGTTCGAATTCATTAAGTCCCCCTATTATATAAAAAGGTCGGTCAGTAATACATTCATCTTTATAAGATAATCGGATTACTGACCTAAACTGTCATAGTCAATCTTGATAGTCTCTTATTCCAAACAATTGCTATTTATCATAAATATCATTCGGATTAATTGTAGGAATAAATCCATTTATAGAACTATATTTTTTAGATACATTATCTGGGGTCACGGTAAACGTTACAATTTTATTGCTTTGTTGTTTAAAATAACGCATCCAATTTTGACTCCATTCATCTTTCGCAATAACTTGTTTATTGAAGTCTTCCCACAATACACCATGTATAAAATTCAAGGATGTATTTTTGATTGTGTCAAATCCCCAATTCTGTATAAGAAGCAGGTTGGAATCAACACTTTTAATTTCTTTTAATAAATTTACATATGCTTCTCGAAATTTTCCTTGTGTAGCTGGCTGATCATAAAAATAGTCATCAATATCACCAACTGTATCTAAAAACACCCCATCTATACCTTTTCCAATAATTTGCTGTTTTACTTTATTAACAACAATACCTCGGTAATGGTCGTCAGCTAAATTCATAATATATGTATCCCACTGCTCTATTTTCATTTTCTTGCCGTCTCTATAATAATAATCAGATTCCACTACTTGTGGTTTATGCCATGCTTCTAACTCTAAAACACTTACATACCCAAGAACCACTGTTCCTGATTTTTTTAATTGTTGAATTTGTTCTTTCGTAAATGCATATGGCTCTATAATAACCATGTCATACTGTGAAAGTTTCTCAATCACTTGCTCATTTGCTTCACCATAATAAATTTTATAACTTCGTACATTTTTTAAAACTGGTTCCACAACATTTGCTTGTGCGGATGTACTTGAGGAAAAAATAAAAGAAAATATAGCTAAAAAGCATATGGAACGTTTCCACGTCATAATAATATTACCTCCTATACAACTGTAATTTTCTATCGTTTTAAATTTTAACACCTTTAAATATTAATACAAATATAGTAATTCCATAACATTTTACATTTTTTCAAACTCAATATTTTATAAAAATCCCAATAAATTCAATAGATTAACAGAAATTAGAATTTATTTCACTTGAATTTACTACATCCCTGTTCTGTTGATAAAATGATTGGGGCTTATATATTATATATCTTAAAATAATTCTTTTAAATTATGTATGTTATTTCAGTGTACTATTCCTCAAAATTAAATTTGCAAACGAAAGAAGGGGTTTTTTATGCACTATAGACAATCTAATATATTCCAAAAGATGATTGAACCTACGATTCTCTTTATTGCACTATTTTTTCTATCAATACTAACTGATTTTCTTACACCAACGTATGAATACTTCCTACTCTTATTTATTACATTAATTATTTCTAGCCGGTATGGCATATCTATTGCCCTTTTCGCCTTTCTGGAAGCAATGATTTATATTTGCATAAGCGGTATATATAAAGAAAATGATGTATTACTGTACTTTTATTCATTAGATTACTGGATAAGTTGGATTTTCTTACTTGTTATTAGTTTATGCTGTGGACTGATGAGCACTGCACAAAAAGAACGTTATGAAGATGTACATATGATAAATAATGAGTTGAAAGCTGAAAATAAAGAATTAAAATATGTCGTGAAACAATTGGATGAAACACGTATTACACTACGTTCTCGTGTACTTGAGTCAAATAACCACTTATCTAAAATGTATCATATGTTTAAAGCTTTAAATCATACACATCCTGAAATTGTACTCGATGAAGGAATGAATGTATTAAAAATGTATTTTGGAGCAAAAAAAATTGGTATCTATCACGTTGATAACAATAAACAATCGCTTCGTATTAAATTAAGAGCTGAAACTGGTAAAAATACATTATCTCAATCTATTTTCGTTAAAAACGCTTCCTTAGTCATCAAAAATGCGCTAGCGCATAATCGACCTTTTTTCCGTACAGATGAGGATTTTCAAGACGCTCCACTTTTAGTTGGTCCCGTCCTATTCCAAGATGATGTACAATACGTCATTATATTAGACGAAATCGAATTTTCAAAAGTAACTTCTGAGCAATTCGAACTTTTCACATGGTATTTACGCTGGATGGGTGATCGTTTACAAAACGCTTCTAATCTTTGGCTATCCAGTCAAGAGGATCGCACATTCCCTAAAACAAGCATTTATTATGAAGATGAATTTAAACATTTACTAAAAATAGAAAAGAAACGTTACGAAACACTATCTTATCCATATTCCTATTTTGAGTTCAATGCTCCACAAGATTATTTAGGAATGATAAATTCTATTTTAAAAGACCATTTGCGAGATATCGATATATTCGGTTATAGTGCGACCGAGCAGAAAATCATGATTTTATTACCTGGCACTGAAGAACAGTTTTGTATACAAGTTCAAACTCGTATACAAAACGCTCTTTCTTCTAAAGGAGTGATAGTCTAATGATTTTACTCCTTCTTTATTTTATTTATGTTATTTTGGTTTTTCTTTTATTTCGATTTACGAAAAGTTTGATTACTAAAGATAAAAAAGGAATTATTGAATTTTGCTTGATTCTATCTCTTCTTTTCCCGCTTATCGGACTTATTGTATCAGCAATCATGTTATTACTTAATATAAGACGTTCCAAAACCGAGTGGTTACAGCAATACTCTGATTATGTTGCCTTTCACGTTGATAATTACGAGGATATTTTGGAATCAGCAAAACAAGATATGGACTTAATTTCATTTTCTTCTGGATTAGAACTAGATAAGCCTGAATTACATAAACAACTCATTGTACAGTTAAGCTCCTCCTCTATTGCTAATGAAGGAGGCTTATTGAAAGAAGCCATTCACCATAAAGATCCTGAAACTGTGCATTACGCAGCAACTACTATTAATTTACTAAATGAACGGTACGAAAAACAAATCGAATACTTAAATAAGCAATTTCTACAAAATCCACAAAATGAAATTGCAAAAGAATTGGTTTCTAACTATTTAAGATATATAAACAGTGGTCTTCTTTCTAATCAGCAAAAAGAAAAAATAATCGCTGAATTTATGAATTTTATTACACAAGGTGTAGAACTATTCCCTAACGAACCTCTTTACCCTTTCCATCTTGGAAATCTGTTTCTACACACAAAACAATATGCAAAGTCTGAAGAACAATTTTTAAATCTTATTCATTTCTATCCTGAATCATATTACGGTTACGTTGGTTTACTTGAAATATATTATGAGCAACAGTTATGGGACGAGCTCTATAACTTAATCAATAATCTAACAGATGCAAAAAGAGTTCATATATTACCGCGTAAATATCAATTATTTGTAAGGCAGTTTGGAGGCGCACACATTGAAAAAGGGGATTAATATATATATCGGGATTATTAGTATCATTTTATTTCTCTTAATTTTATCCATCCTTATATATCGAACAGAAAATTTTTATCAAAAGTTTTCTGTTCCTAAAACTAAAGAAACAGATACTGTTAAAACGCTCAAAGCAAAAGATGTAGCTCAAAATGGACAAAAAATGCAATTATACGTTTTAAAAACGGATAATACATTAGGGCAACAAGTCGAATTTAATACGAAGAAGGCAATGGATTACGCACACCTACACTATAAAGATATTACAGCTAATGAAATTAAGGGACTTACTCCCTCTCCCTATACAGGGATTATTATTACAGGTGAAATAATGGAGCAACTTCCACAAGCTGATATTCAAAATTTTGTACAAATGGGCGGAAGAATTATTATCGCAAACCGACTTGATTCAGATCCTTCCTGGAACACATTATTTGGTATTACCCAAAAAGAAGGTTTCAAAGATGCGAAAGGATTAACCTTTGAAGAAGTTTTATTCCCTGGTTATCCAGATCTCTCAAGTTCTTCTCCATTGTTTACTCATAGCTCAATGAATATTACGCTAGATGAGAATACAACTAATACTTGGATTACAGCGGAGGATACTCCCATCCTTTGGACCAATGACTACGGTGAAGGAAAAGTCTTATATTGGAATACAACAGCATTGAACGATAAATTAGGTAGAGGTATGTTCGTTCAATCACTGGGTACTATTTTCCCGACTTTCGCTTCAGCACAACTTGGAGCGGAGATTATGTATATCGATGACTTCCCATCTCCGATTCCAAGTGGAGAACTAAAAAACTTAACAACAGAAAAAATTTCTGTTGAAGAATTTTATAAAAAACATTGGTGGAAAAATATGAAGGATATCTCTGAAGATCTTGATATTAAATATACGGGTGTTGCAATTGGGACGTACCAAAATAAAGTAACGCCACCCTTTGAAGATTTCACAGGTAAAAATAGAAATACCTATTTATTATTTGGGAGAGAATTATTAAGTCACGGCGGGGAAATAGGCATTCATGGCTATAACCATCAACCTTTATTATTACCACCAGATCCAGTAGATAAAGCACTTGAATATGTTCCATGGAATTCAAAAGAGGATATGGAAAGCTCCTTAGATGCTCTGCAAAAACTCGTGTATAACTTCTTTCCAAACGAAAAATTAAAAACCTATGTACCACCATCCAATATTATAAATACAGCTGGATTAAGTGCATTAAACGACGCGGTTCCAACTATGGAAACAGTTGCTTCTCTATATGTGGGAAGTAAAAGTAACGGTAGTTTAATTCAAGAATTTGGACCAGATGAACATAATAAAAACATTTATCACTTCCCGCGCATTACGAGCGGCTATGCTATCACAGATGAAGAGCAATTTATCTTAACTGATGTTACCGCAAATTTAGGGGTTATCTCACATTTCGTCCATCCAGATGATATCCTTGATGAAAAACGCTCAGGTAATTTAACATGGGAAGAATTATTTAAAGCTTATAAAAAGACAATTAAAGAAATACGAGAAAGATATCCTTATATGAAAAGTATGACCCAAAGTGAAGCAACTGCTTCTATGAAAATTTATCAAACTGGTGACCTAGATGTTTCTTATGAAGATGATGCTGTTCACATTGCATATAAAGGGTTACCAAACCATACTTCAACAATTATACATGTAGAAGAAGGTAAGAAAATACAACCTGGCTCATTCTCTTACGGTACGGTTAAAAAGCTTGATTCCCAAATTTATAGCGTTACGTTAACGAAAGCCAGCGCTACGATTCCAATTAAAGGAGCATAACAGATGAGAATAGGTTTGGTCGTTGAAGGCAGCTATCCCTTTGTAAGTGGAGGGGTAGCAAGCTGGGTTCAAATGATTATCCAGCAGTTTAAAGAACATGAATTTAAGATTTTCGCGATAGTCCCTCAAGTAAAAACAGAAGATGAATATCAATATGAAATTCCAAGCAATGTAAAAGACATCATTCTGATTCCTTTGCAATCAGAAAATGAAGCAAAACATATAAAAACTAATTTAACTAAACAAGAAGTACAGACACTTCAAAAATGGTTTACATTTCAAGCTAACGATACAACAGCATTACAAATATTAGGAAATAAACAAAAGCTAGGAACACTCCATTCCTTCTTCGAAAGCCGTGAGTTTTATGCAATTGTTAAAGAAAGCTATTTATATGAAGAAAGTAGTGGATCCTTCTTAAATTACTTTTGGATGTGGAGATCTATGTTCACACCAATCATTCAAATTTTACAAATTGATTTTCCTGAATTAGATCTTATTCATTCTGTATCGACAGGGTATGGTGGATTGCTTGGTGCTGCAATTAGTGCCAAGTCCGATATACCATTTATTCTAACTGAACACGGTATTTATTCTCGGGAGCGCGAAGAAGAAATACTACAATCTACTTGGATACCAATTGAATATAAAAAAAGATGGGTTTCTTTCTTTCATCACTTGTCTCATCAAGCATATGAACAAGCCGCTGATGTAATTACGTTGTTCGGCCGAAATAGTGCATATCAAAAAGAATTAGGTGCTCCGGCCCATAAACTAAAAATCGTTCCAAATGGCGTTACTTTATCTGACTATAAAGGGTTACGTAAACCAAAATACAATTCGGATAAACTCATCATTTCCGCTATTATACGAGTTGTGCCAATTAAAGATGTAAAAACAATGATTTATGCAGCTAAATTATTATTAGAAAAAGATATTCCATTTATATTTTACTTACTAGGTCCTGATACAGAAGAAGCAGAATATGCTCAGGAATGTCGTGATTTAATTCAACAATTAGGATTAGAAGAGCATGTAATAATGACCGGCAAAGTAAATATTAAAGATTACTTAAAACAAACAGATATTCTCGTATTAACAAGTATATCTGAAGGACAACCATTAGCTATGTTAGAAGGAATGGCAGCAGGATTACCATGGGTTGTTACAGATGTCGGCTCTTGTAAGGAATTAATTTACGGACAAGATGAAGATCCTTACGGACAATGTGGATTTGTTGTACCACCTGTATCTCCTGAACAAGTTGCCATTCATTTAGAGTGGTATTATCGTCACCCTGAATCCATTCAACAATTTGGGGATAACGGGCGCAATCGTATTGAAGCGCACTATCAATTATCAGGTGTCGTTGATAGTTATCGTAAGCTTTACTTAGAAAGAGGTAAAAAAACATGGCAGGGATAGGATTTCGTTTACAAAAATTATTCCAAGAAGACTACTATTCTTCCAGAATAAAAGCGTACGGATTTTCATTATTTGTTACAGCTGGTCCTTGGTTAGTCGTTATTTTAGCAGTAACAGCTATTCGATACATTTTAAGTTTGTTCCATTCTATTTCAATTGAGGAACAGCGCCTTTTTACAATTTCAATTTCATACTGCTTCATTTTTTCTCAAATCATATATGGTGCCTTGCAGCCCATCGTAACTAGATATGTGGCCGACCTTTTATACGAGCAAAAAGCTGATAAAGTATTTTCTTCCTTTTTAGGAATGACGAAAATCACACTTTTTTTAGCTATTATCTTATGGCTTTTGTTTGCAATTTTTACGCCATTAGCCTTGTATTATAAAATCGTGATGCTATTTTTATTTTTAGCTTTAAACATCATTTGGATTCAATCCATTTATTTAACAGCAGCTAAAGATTATCAGTCCATCGCTCTTGCATTTTTAATTGGTTCCATTTTCTCCTTATCTGGAATTGCGCTTATCGCTTACTGGCATCCAACACTTGGAATAGAACACGGATTGGCCCTATTACTTTTAATTTCTTTTACAATCGGGACTTTCATTACATTAGTGTGGTTAAGTATAGTTATTGTACGAATGTTTCCAAATAGTGATGCTACTGAACAATTTACCTTTCTTTCTTATTTAGATAAATATCCAGAACTATTTTGGTCAAGCTTACTTTACAATATTGGCATTTGGGTATGTAACTTTGTTATTTGGTTCGGAGAAGGGCGAGGAAATATTGAAAACACGTTTATTTATCATCAAATTTATGATACATCTGTTTTCTGGGCTTATTTAAGCATTATCCCAACCTATATTTTCTTCGTAGTATCCATTGAAACAAGGTTTTATGAACGGTATAAGAAGTTCTTCGGTTCAGTTAACAATGGGGCGACATTAAATACAATTTTACAATTAAAAGAATCAATGAACTTTGTCCTAAAGCAAGAAATGGAACGAATACTTCGTAATCAAGGTATTTTTTCTTTACTTATTATTTTTATAATATGGATGTTTAGTTCACAATCTGGGAACGTAACACTTGAATACTCTATTTTGCAGCTGACTATAATTGGTGCTTATGCAAACGGGATGGTCCTTGTTATCACGTTACTACTCTTATATTTTGAAGATCGTAAAGGGGCATTTCGAACATCAGCCCTGTTCTTTTCTGCAAATTTGTTATTAAGTCTTCTTCTACTTCCATTTGGGTTCAATGGTTACGGTATTAGTTTTGTACTTGGATCTTCTATTACATTCTTATATGCTATTTCTAGACTCTTTACTTACATTAAAGATATTGATTACTATACGTTTTGTCAGTCAAATACTCCTATAAAATGGCGAACTTTCTTTACTAAATTTGCTAATAAACTTAATGGAAATAAATAAATAAATAAAAATGACCTTTTGCTCCCGCAAAAGGTCATTTTTTTATCTGTTTATTAAACTTCTAGATAGCCATTTTTGTTATTTGATTGCCATCTCCAAGAGTCTGCACACATCTCTTCTAATCCGCGTTTTGCTTCCCATCCTAATTCACGCTTCGCTTTCGATGCATCTGCAAAACATACTGCCACATCACCAGGTCGACGCTCCGTAATTTTATAAGGAACTTCTTTGCCCGAAACCTTTTCAAATGCTTCAACCATTTCCAACACACTATAACCAATACCTGTACCGAGATTGTATGCATCTATCCCAGTAGTGCCAAGTACCTTTTCAAGCGCCTTTACATGGCCATTTGCTAAATCTACAACATGAATATAATCACGGACACCCGTGCCATCTTTTGTTGGATAATCATTTCCAAATACACTTAATTCCTTTAACTTCCCTACTGCTACTTGTGTTACATATGGCATTAAGTTATTTGGAATTCCGTTTGGATCTTCTCCAATACGTCCACTTTCATGTGCACCAAATGGGTTGAAGTAACGAAGTAATGCGATACTCCATTCTGCATCCGCAAATGCTACGTCACGCATAATTTGTTCAATCATTAATTTCGTTTGACCATATGGATTCGTTGCACTTAATGGAAACTCCTCCGTAATTGGTGATGTTTCTGGAATACCATACACTGTTGCAGACGAACTGAAGATCATCTTCTTCACATCATGCTTCTGCATCACTTCACATAGCACTAATGTGCTTGTAATGTTGTTATGATAATACGTTAACGGAATTTCTACTGATTCCCCTACAGCCTTAAAGCCTGCAAAGTGAATAACAGCTTCAATTGTATTTTCTTCAAAAATCGTATCAAGTGCTTCTCGATTTAAAATATCTTCTTTATAAAATTTAAACTGTTTTCCTGTTATCTCTGTCACTCGATTTATAGACTCTACTGAGCTATTCGAAAGATTATCTACTACTATAATTTCGTAACCGTTTTTTAGTAATTCTACGCATGTATGACTACCAATATATCCTGCTCCACCTGTTACAAGTATTGCCATAATTATAGTCCTCCATATTTCATTCATTATAAACTTCTCAAAGTATAGCACATATTTCTTATCATATGTTTATTATGTGAACACAGAAACTTACATTTTATCCCATGATTTTTTGTACAATACAAGATTCCAATCAGGTAATAAAAAAACGCCACATAACAGCATCGCGTGGCGTTTTTTTATCAAATTACGTAACAATATACACTTAGAAAATGCGCAAGACTACCTAACAATACAAAAACATGAAAAATTTCATGGTGTCCCATATATTTAAACTCCAACCATTTTGGCTTCGCGCCGTAAATAAACCCACCAATTGTATAAAAAATGCCTCCAAGTACTAAGAAAATAATACCTCCTGTACTTAAATTATCAGCTAGCGGTGCAAAGAATAGAACAATTAACCAACCCATCAGAAGATAAATTGCTGTCGATAACCATCTTGGACAATTAAACCAAAACATTTTAAAAACAATACCACAAATTGCCGTTGCATAAACTAAACAAAATAATAGTAAACCATTTGCCGAATTTAATGTAATTAAGCAAAAGGGTGCATATGTACCTGCAATTAATATAAAAATCATAGAATGATCTAGCTTCCTAAAGAAATAAATAACACGTTCACTGGCTACGACACTATGATACACAGCTGACGCCATATAAAGGACCATCATCCCGATACCAAATAAAATAACAGCTGTAATTGCAGCAAAAGATGGCATCTTAACAGAAACTTTCACAATCATAGCTAATAATGCAATAAATGATAATACAGCTCCTCCTAAGTGAGTAAATGCATTAACCGGTTCTCTTACATAAGTATTCATATAAACACCCCTCATATAATTACATGTAGTTTTAATAACTACTTGTAATTATATATATATTATTCATACGGGTCAACATTTACATTTCATTTGTTTCGTAATACCATATTTAAAGATATACTAAACATTAAGTTCCACTAAGTTATAAAAGTGAGGGGTTCTACGTGGAAAATATAAATAAATTACTTGAATCATTACATTTAGAAAAAAATATTAAACTTGAGGATATCCCAAATGTCGACTTATATGTAGACCAAGTCGTCCAACTATTTGAGAATACTTATGCGGATACAACGAGAACTGATGATGAAAAAGTACTAACAAAAACAATGATCAACAATTACGCAAAAGGGAAATTATTCATCCCTATCAAAAATAAAAAGTACTCAAAAGAGCATATGATTTTAATCAGCTTAATTTATCAATTAAAAGGGGCCCTTTCCATTAATGATATAAAAAGCTCCTTAGAAAATATAAATGAACCGTTAATAAACGATGATACATTCGAATTAAATACTCTATATAAAGATTATCTTTCTCTTACTGACACCAATGTGGAAAGCTTTAAACAAGACGTAAGTAAGCGTGTTACGGAAGTAAACGCAGTTTCTTCCTTAGAAGATCCAACACTAGAAAAGTTTTTATTGCTAACATCCTTCGTGACTATGAGTAATATGTATAGACGTTTAGCAGAAAAATTAGTTGATGATCTCAAAAAATCTTAAACAAAAAACTATCCACCTCTTTGAAGTGGATAGTTTTTTTGTTTATTTAATTGCTTCATGAACCTTTAATTGTTTCCCTTTAATCGTTGTGTTTTTCATGATTTTTAAAACAAGTGGTCCTTTTCCATTTAATATTTCAACGTAAGAAACATTGTCTTGTATTGTAATAATTCCTATATCTTCTGCTGTAACACCTTTAATTTTAGCAATTGTACCGACGAAATCTACCGCCCTAATTTTCTTTTTCTTCCCGCCATTAAAGTACAATTTCATAATTCCTTTGTTTAGGTCTGCATTTTTATCTTTCTTTATAATTGGTTTAGCATGTATCTTTTCCTCAAATACTGCTTTCCCTTTCATAACTTCTTCTTTTGAAGGTGCAAGTGCCTTTGGAATTTCAAAGCCAATGTACTCCTCAATCTCTTCTAAAAATCTATTTTCATACGGCGTCATGAATGTAATAGCTTTCCCGTTATTACCAGCTCGTCCCGTTCTTCCCGTACGATGTACATAACTTTCTTTTTCTAATGGAATATCATAGTTAATAACATGTGTAATATTATCAATATCAATTCCTCTAGCAGCTACGTCTGTCGCTACTAAATAACGGAACTTTCCTTTTCTAAAATCGTCCATAACTTCAAAACGATCTTCTTGTACCATACCACCATGTATTTTGTCACAAGGATAGTTAACCCGCTTTAACTGCTGAAATACGTGATCTACATTTTCTTGCGTACGGCAAAAAATAATACAACTATCTGGATTCTCAATCGTTGTTACATCTTTAAGAAGTGAAAGCTTCTCCTCTTCTCTCATCTCAAAAAGTGTATGTTCAATTTTATCTGTTGTAATCCCGGTAGCCTTAATTTCAATATGCGTTGGCGAATCCATATACGTACGAGATAACTTTTCAACATCTTTTGGAAGTGTTGCTGAAAATAGCATTGTCATTCGTTTTTTAGGTAATTCGTCAATAATTGCCTCTACTTGATCGATAAAACCCATATTCAGCATTTCATCCGCTTCATCAATAACTAAATACTTCAAACACCCTAAAGAAAGGGTACCTTTTTCAATATGATCTAACACACGGCCAGGAGTCCCAACTACAATATGTGTTTTTTGCTTTAACTCTAATTTTTGACGTGCAAATGGAGATTTACCATAAACTGCAGCGGCCTTAATTCTTTTGAAACGACCTATATTCGTAATGTCTTCTTTTACTTGCACCGCAAGCTCTCTCGTCGGTGTTAAAACTAAAGCTTGTGGCTTATTCTCTTCCCACTCCACCACTTCACAAAGTGGTATGCCAAATGAAGCGGTTTTTCCACTTCCAGTCTGTGATTTCACGACAAGGTCTTTCTTTTGCAAGGCAACTGGAATAACCTCTCCTTGCACTTCCGTTGGATGTTCATATCCTAAACCAGTAAGTGCTCTTACAATTTCTTTACTTAATGCATAATCAGCAAAACTTTTTTTACTCATATATTAACCTCTTTTTATTCTGTATTATTTTCTTTTTTCGCTTTTTCTATCAATGAATCATCATATACCTTATTATCACCTTATTCATTATACTTGAAAGCTCACATAAAAAGGCGAATCATTCGTGATTCGCCTGACTAAACAAAAGGATCTTCTATTTTAAAAACTTTTTGAAAATATTATTCTGCCTTCTGACCGGTAATAAAACTTTCTTTCTTCGGCTTCTCTTCTATTACTTTTTCTTCCTTACGGTTCTCATCTTTTGTTTTATCTACATCTACTGCCCTCGGCACACTCTGTATAATTTGTTCATTCGCATTTTGATAATATATTTTAAACTGTTCTTTCCCTTTCGTTTCCCTAATAATTACGTTAAGTTGCTCTTTTACATCCGCAAACTTCTGCTCGTTTTTCACCTCCTCTACTTTAACTAGCATTTGCTTATATTTTTCTTCCTCATCTTTTTGATTAGCTAAAACTTCTCGTTTTTCTTTTGCTTGTTTGGCTAATATAACTGAACTAGCAGAATCATTTTCAATTTCCCTCAATAACGAAATTGCTCGGTCTATATTACTTTCCTGTAATGCTTCAATCATTTTATTTGTTTGATTCACCTTCAGCCTTATTTCCCGATCATCCTTCTTTTCTTTTAATGCTAATTCAAAAGATGCGACTGCTCTATCGTATTCTTTATTTTCCAATGCTAAATCTCCTTGTTTCTCTGCCTTATCAAATGCATCATTATTGCTACATCCGGCAGTAACCAAAAAATTTATTCCTATTATTAGTATTAACTTTTTCATAGTATTTCCTCAGCCCCCTCGCTCAAAATAAGAGGCATACATACAATCTTATGCAATTATCGCAACTTCCCTTACTTTTTTATAAACGAACATTATTCATAAGAAATCTATTTAAATTCGTTTTTAACGTTATTTTTAAAATATATTGGCTTCTTTTCAAAAAAACGTTAAGAAAATCTTTGACTTCTTACTGAAAATGATGTAAATTATCCTATGGACGAACATTTTCAATCAATAAAAATAAAATATTCGTATTTTAGGGGTGTAAATGATGGAAAACGTATTTGACTATGAAGATATTCAATTAATTCCTGCAAAATGCATTGTAAATAGCCGATCTGAATGTGATACAACTGTCACTTTAGGAAAACATAAATTTAAATTACCTGTCGTACCTGCAAATATGCAAACGATTATTGATGAAAGAATCGCAACTTATTTAGCTGAAAATAATTACTTCTATATCATGCATCGTTTCCAACCAGAGAAACGAATTTCATTCATTAGAGATATGCAATCACGTGGATTAATTGCTTCAATCAGCGTTGGTGTTAAAGAAGACGAGTACGAATTCGTACAACAATTAGCTGCTGAGCAACTTTCACCTGAATACATTACAATCGATATCGCACATGGTCACTCTAACGCTGTGATCAATATGATTCAACATATTAAAAAACATTTACCAGAAAGCTTCGTTATCGCTGGAAACGTTGGAACTCCAGAAGCGGTAAGAGAATTAGAAAACGCTGGTGCTGATGCAACAAAAGTTGGCATTGGACCTGGTAAAGTTTGTATTACTAAAATTAAAACAGGCTTTGGAACTGGCGGTTGGCAGCTAGCTGCACTTCGCTGGTGTGCAAAAGCTGCAAGTAAGCCAATTATCGCTGACGGTGGTATTCGTACACATGGCGACGTAGCTAAATCAATTCGATTTGGAGCAACTATGGTTATGGTCGGTTCTCTATTCGCAGGTCATGAAGAGTCTCCAGGGGAAACAATCGAAAAAGATGGCAAACTTTATAAAGAGTACTTCGGTTCAGCTTCTGAATTCCAAAAAGGTGAGAAGAAAAACGTTGAAGGTAAGAAAATGTTCGTTGAGCATAAAGGTTCTTTAGAAGACACTTTAATCGAAATGGAACAAGATCTTCAATCTTCTATCTCTTACGCTGGTGGAACAAAATTAGACGCAATTCGTACTGTAGATTATGTAGTCGTGAAAAACTCTATTTTCAACGGTGACAAAGTATATTAATTTATAAATTTAACTAGAAGGACAAGCATTTTTTATGCTTGTCCTTCTTTTTCATGTATAAAAATGTAAAATATTTTAATTTCACTGAATTTTCTAGTATCATGTTTTTAGATACTTATAATAAGGGGGATATAACAAATGAAAAATGTAATTGAGAAACGCCTTATTCGCGCGGAAGTCTCTACTGAATTGACATGGGACCTTTCTGATTTATACGAATCTGATAAAGAGTGGGAAACTGCATTACATGTATTAACAGACGATATAAAAAAACTTGATGCATTTAAAGGACAATTACACACTAGCCCCGCTACCTTATTAAATTGCCTACTTTTAGAAGAAGAGCTTTTAATGAAGCTAACAAAACTCGGCGCATATGCAAATTTAAAAGAATCCGCTGATCGTACAGATTCAGTTATTCAAGCGAACTCTTCCAAAATTTCCGCTCTAGGAACGAATGTACATACCGCACTATCCTTTATTCATAACGAAATTCTCTCATTTGAGGAGGGAACAATTGAAAAATATTTAACTGAGGAAATAAAACTTGAACCTTTCCGTAAATCATTACTAGAGATACTCAAAAAGAGGCAGCACACTCTCTCTCCTGAAACAGAAGAAGCTCTTGCTGCACTCGGCGAAGTTCATAGTTCACCCTACAAAATTTACGGCATGACTAAATTAGCCGATATGGATTTCCCTTCTATACAAGATGAACAGGGAAATGATTTGCCTGTATCGTTTGCATTATTCGAAAGCAAATATGAGTTTTCTCCAAGCGCATATATACGTAAAAAAGCATATTCATCATTTGTTTCCACATTGAAACGATATAAAAATACAGTTGCAACAACATATGCTACTGAAGTAAAAAAACAAGTGGCGCTTTCTCGTTTGCGCAAGTACGAGTCCGTTACCCATATGCTTTTAGAACCTCAAAAAGTTCCACTTGAAATGTATAACAACCAACTAGATATTATTTATAACGAATTAGCGCCTCATATGCGCCGTTTTGCAGATTTAAAAAAGAATGTATTAGGGCTTGATCAAATGCTTTTCTGTGACTTACATGCACCGTTAGATCCTGAATTTAATCCAACAATCACTTACGAAGAAGCTGGCAAACTCATTCAAGATTCTTTAAAAGTATTAGGAAATGAATATAGTTCCATTATCGAAAAGGGCTTCAAAGAAAGATGGGTAGACCTTGCAGATAACGTAGGAAAATCAACAGGTGCCTTCTGCTCTAGCCCATACGGTTCTCACCCTTATATTTTAATTACATGGCAGGGTACGATGCGCGGGTGTTTCACATTAGCTCATGAATTTGGACATGCTGGTCATTTTTATTTAGCTAATAAAAATCAGCGTATTATGAATGTGCGTCCATCTATGTACTTCGTTGAAGCTCCATCAACGATGAATGAATTACTATTAGCCCAGCATTTACTTGCGACTACTGAAGATAAGAGAATGCGCAGATGGGTTATTCTGCAACTACTCGGCACATATTACCACAACTTCGTTACCCATCTACTTGAGGGAGAATATCAAAGAAGAGTATACGCTCTAGCAGAAGAAGGGCAAGCACTCACAGCTACAACTTTAACTGAAATAAAAACGAAGGTCCTTTCGACATTCTGGGGAGATTCCGTAGAAATTGATGAAGGCGCCGGTTTAACATGGATGCGTCAACCTCACTATTATATGGGCTTATATTCTTACACATATTCTGCGGGACTAACTGCTTCTACCGCTGTAGCTCAAATGATTAAAGAAGAGGGTCAACCTGCTGTTGATCGCTGGCTTGATGTACTCCGTGCAGGCGGTACAATGAAACCACTTGAATTAATGAAACACGCTGGAGTAGACATGTCAAAACCAGATGCAATCCGTAAAGCCGTTTCTTACGTCGGTTCCTTAATTGATGAATTAGGACGTTCTTATCAAGAATAAAAATAAGCCCTCGCTTTATGAGGGCTTATTCTATATTTACTTTCCAAATCTTTTGCGGTATCCGCACTTTCTGCATAGTTCTTCTACTGCAACCCTTTTTGAAAATCCATCCACAATATTGTTCGCTCTTTCACCTTCAATAATATTAGAGAATGAATCATTATTAATATTTCCAAGATTAATAATTCCCTCACCATCTAGACAACAAGGAATAACCGTTCCGTTCGCTAAGATTCCAGCCTGATTTCGAAGACCATGACAGAACCCTTTTCCATCATCCTCTTCTTCATGCAATGCCGGCCACTGGAATTCATAGTCTTGATTAATAAAGACACGTTCCGCAATTTTTATACCTTTTCCCGGTGTAAGCTTCTCTTCAATTTGATAAGATAGATCAAACTCATTTTCAATTATAGATAATAAATCCCTATTTTTTTGGATTTCAGCATTTGTTTTATTATCCTGAGTTAAATTCCATAATCTTAGTGAAACGATTAAGTCCGATTGACTTGTTGCCTCTCTAATGAAAGAAAGTATACTCCTTACATAGCCCTCTTTATCTTGCGAACCTGGGTGTCCATCAAAACTGTGCAGTGAAAAATTCATTTGTCTTAACGCAGGCTTATTTAACAGTCTATGCCTTCTCTTATTAATTAACGTTCCGTTCGTTGTAATATTAACTTTAAACCCTTTTTCATGGCTTAAATCTAATAGTTGATCTATTTTCGGATGGAGCAACGGCTCACCCTTCACGTGCAAATAAATGTAGTCTGTGTGAGGTTTAATTTGGTCTAATCTTTTAGCAAAATCCTCTACAGAAATGAATTGCTTCTGCCTTTCCGTCGGCGGACAAAAGCTGCACGCAAGATTACATACACTCGTAATCTCCAAGTAAAACTTCTTAAACTTCTTCACCTTTAATTCCTCACTTCTATGACTACTTATACTTTTTCCCTCTTCATATTACAGCATATTTTTTTAGAAATAGAAACATACTTATTTTAGGAAATCTACATACCATCTATTAATGTTTAAAAGACCATCGGTGATTTTTGTCCAATGGTCTTTTTTACTCTTTATATACAAATGAAAAATTTATTTATGATACGGTTCACCGTAGTATGTCTAAGTGCGGTTTATGATTAAAATATATCGTCTTATTAATTATATTTCACTATACTATCCAACCACATTCCTTAGAAATCCTTTTTAGTTGTAAAATGAATTCATTATCTTGTTTACCTTTTTCTTCTAGTTTCTTATAAGGTGTAGCGGCCCAACGATAAATTTGCTCAATACTTCCAGAACCACGTTTAAATGCTTTTGCTAATTTTATGATATTTTCCTTATTAGGTGCAAATGAGAAAATTACTCGTAATTCTTCATCAGACCATGGTTTACCTTTATTAATTTCATCATACTTTTGTTCTTTTTCAATCTCTACTAAATATGATTTGATTAAAGAAATTTTCTCCGAATTTGTATAATCTTCAACTTCCTCGGAAAAAAGATCCTTAAAATTCGCTTTAAATTCTTTCTTTTTCATCTTCATTCCTCCTAAAATGCATCATTCCATCATATTACAATTAATCCACCCTTATTTTAAAGCACCTTTACTTATTATATAGTAAATGTAATTAAAAAAGGCGCAGATAAGTCATCACCTAATGACTTATCCGCACCTTTTTCAGTAAAGTAGTTCAGTACCGCATTATTAAATTGAATTTGGATACTATCAATCTCTCGTTCTTCATTAATTGTTATTTCCTTTATTAGCAATGTTACCAAATGCTTTTGCTGTTCTTGCGTAATTGACTGTTTAAATGCTTTATGAAAATTGCCCATAACTTCTTTAATCAATGTTTCATCAATTGTATGTGTCTTTAACGATTGCATTTGTAGTTTAATTGGTTGTAAGCGAAGTTCTACTTGGTCGATTAATTCATTGGTTTTATTCAAGCGTTGCTGCAACTCTACTTTTGTAATGAGATCATCTTCAAACATCTCCATGGCTCTTTCTTTCTTGCGTTGAAGCTGTTCGAGTTCTTTGGCTAGTGTTGCAAATTCGCGCTTTATCGGTTCATCGTTATTAGACCTTTTACCATTTACAGTCTCAACAATGTCTTGAATCAGTTGCTCATTTGTAGCAAGTTGCTGTAGTCGCTCAAAAATGTATGCCTCTGCCTTATCTACACGAATGGTATTAGAATTGCAAACTGATATCCCTTTGTTCTTCCATGCACCACAAGCATAATACTCAATAGTTTTCCTTGTTCCGTCCTTCAGCTTATTGACCGTGCGACTCACAACCATCCCAGCTCCACATTTTGGGCATCGTAGTACACCTGTAAAGGGGAACGCCCCCCCATGGACACGATTTGGTTTGTGTGATCTTTGCTTTAGGATTTGTTGCGCCTTCTCCCAAGTCACCTGCGAAATGATAGCATCGTGTTCACCTTTTTGAAAAACGGGATTAGGGTTAATATCACCTCTACGTTTATCAGTCCAGTTACGTCTAACATTGTATCGAATTACTCCAATATATACTGGGTTTTCTAAAATAGTCTTAATGGTATTAATTGAGAAGGGCTTACCTTTTTTACCACGATGCCCTTCTTTGTTAATACGGTTAGCAATTGCTTTGTAACCATTTCCACTTATATATAGTTCGAAAATTTGCCGGACTGTTTGTGCCTCTTTTTCATTAATAACTAATTTTGTATGTTTTCGCTTATTACCATGGTCTGCTGTTTCTTCTAAATTGTAACCTAGAACTTGTCCACCATTCCACTTACCTTCTCTTGCCCTTGCTAACATACCCATTTTTACATTTTCAGAAATTGTGTTACGTTCAAATTCTGCAATAGCCGCCATCATATGAAATTGAAGTTTACCTGATGACGTTTCCGTTTCATGATTTTCTGTAAATGATCGGAAACTAATGTAATTTTGATTGAACACTTCAACGATTTTTAGTAAGTCTAAAATATTTCTGGCTAATCGATTAGTTTTCCAAACCAACACAATATCAAAAAGCTGGTTTCTTGCATCATTCAACATTTGCTTTAATGCTGGTCTCTTCTCAATCGACTTACCACTAATTCCACGATCAGCATACACTTGATGAATGATGTATCCATTATTCGTGCACCAATCAGACAACAATCGCTCTTGTTCATCTATTGAATAACCTTCTTCTGCTTGTTCTGTTGTTGATACACGAGCATAAATTGCTACTTTTTTAATTTGGACGGTTGAGGAAATCATTGCATTTTGAACTACATCATTTTTCGTTGTTTCTAGTGTCTGTTGGTTTATCATCTTCTCCTACTCCTTCTGTAAGTTCCTTAGTAATGTAGCACTCACACATCTCTGCTAATATTTCAATGAATGTCATATTCATACCTCACAATTTCTGCTAACTGTCCTTAGTAAATATTAATTATCTAGTGTTCACTCACGGATTCTTTATACCTTTCCGTGATATTTTAGAAACTTCAAAGGGTGTTGATGTTTGATAAATAAACCAACCATCAAATTCAATACCATATACTTGCACACCATTTTTAGTGTTTTCTTCACCTTTGATTACTCTACGGGTATGATACTTATTTTGTTTTGAATCTTTTTCTTTAATAAGCACACCCATTGCATCGAGTTCCCTTAATACAACCTTTACATCACTAAAACCATTTTCAACTAGCATCCTTTTAAAATCACTGGACAAAATGTAGGCTTGTGTTTTCTTATTTTTCTTATCAATATCAATTCGTCCCCAAATTGTTTGGTTTTCGGGATTTCCCTCTTTATTAATATAGAAGTGCTTTTGATTTTTTAATAACCACTCTCGCATCATCTCATGAGCCTTTGGACCAATTAAACGTTCTTCTAGAGATTCTTTTTCTTGAAGAACTAATAGCTCACGAATTGCTTCAATGTCTAAGTTAATTTCAAATACTTCGTTAATTAATTTAGCAGCCATAATAATCAATGCAAACTTTTTACCAATTCGATCATTAAACTTAGAACTAGGTAAAATTAATGACATTTGCTCTGTTTCATATTCCCATGATTTTTGAATAAATGTTTTTGTATAACCTAAAAGTTTTTTCACAAATATTTCTGATGCCTGTCCATAGTTATTAGATAAGCCATGATTAATAGCTTTGGCTTGAGCTGCATCATTTGTCCACTGAATGTTTTGGAATTCAAACACTCTCGCACGAATTCCTTCATTCTGATTGATTTGATCAATTAAAGAACCTTCTCCAGTTGTAATAATTGTAGTTGCCCATGATGCTCTCTCTCTCTGGACGCTATCTTTATTTAAACGTGCCTTTTCTAAATTTTTTGCCCATGTGTAAAGGACATTTACAAGCTTTTTTGCACCCATTGTTGTTAATGAGGTTTCATCACAAACGATAGGCATACCATTATTATTCGCAATTACTTTAGTTAAGGCATTATTTGTACCATTGAAGCTTTGGATAAGGGATCTAGGACCTTCTTTAGGATCACCAAATCCAGAAACTGCTACCATCGCCGCCGTTGTTTTACCTGTTGTGCTATTACCGCAAATGTGAAAAATCAACGAATCCGAATGAATATTCAAAAATTTATTAATATACCCAACCAGTACTGCTGAAAATCCCATGCTTAACGCTAATTCTAATGATGGATTCCCAACAACATACTTTTTAATCGTTAACAACCATTCATCAAGTGTCCCTTTTGGAAAAACGTTATATTCTCCTACATACTTGGATGGTTGATTTTGTGAAGATATTAATTGATTTTGACTAAAATAATGATTTTTCCCATCTAACATCCAACCAACTTGCTCATGCATTTTATCAATGGATAATTCGTATTCTTGTTCAATTAAGTAAGAAATAATGACTTTTGTTTTCCAAGTTGCTACATCAGCACCTTTAGCCATAAGTACATTGAATTTTTGTTCCGTTACATCTTTTCGACTTATAACGTCACTTTGCCAGCCATCATTACAGTAAAATGTTAATTCCCACAAAATCTCACCTGTATCAATTTTTCGGTATGATTTGGATAAGTAGATTGCTCTACCTATCCAAACCCATGCCTTTTTATCTTCAAACCACTTGTATACACCTGTCGAATCACATTGGTAGTTTTTAGTTACGATGTTTAATGTCATCTAGTCCACCTTCTGGCCTAATTTGACATATAGAATTACTCGACCTTGTTGTTTATAGTAGCCCTCGCTAAATGAAATACTAGTTTTATTAGAGAAATCCAAATTAAATTGTTTAATTATAGCTTCTACAAGACCCGTATTATAAACAATTGTACGGCCATTTTTAAAGCTCCCCTTATAACTGGAAACATTTAGTTCATCTGCATTACATAGCACTAAATTTTTTCCTGTGAAGCCAACAGAAAGTCGAGTTGGATTATTTAATTTTGCAGTGGCATCCTTTGTAAGTCTGATGCTGGTACCCGTATCAGCTTTAACGATGCTTAAAAAAGATGACCCCTTATTACCAATATCAGGGAATGACGTTACTTTTGTAGATAAAAATTCTTCTAACTGTTCATCTAATTCCTTTTGGGCTGTAGAGCTAACAGTAAGACCAACATTTTTAAGTACCTGTTTTGTTGACTTTGACTCATAGGCATCTTCTTCTTCGAGTTCTTCATCCTCTAGCCCAAGGTCATCTTCTTCTTCGAGTTCTTCATCCTCTAGCCCAAGGTCATCCTCTTCTTCGAGTTCCTCATCTTCTAGCCCTAGGTCATCCTCTTCTTCGAGGTCTTCATCTTCTGGCCCAAGGTCGTTCTCTTCTTCGAGGTCTTCATCTTCTGGCCCAAGGTCGTTCTCTTCTTCGAGGTCTTCATCTTCTGGCCCAAGGTCATTCTCTTCTTCGAGGTCTTCATCTTCTAAGCCCAGACCATTCTCTTCTTCAAAAAGAATTTCCTCATCGTTCGCAACCCATTTTTTTGTAAGTTTTCTTTGATTATATTTCTTTATTTGTTTCATCTTAAACACCCCTCCTGTATTTATCCTGTAGAATATTGTCTACATGAATTAGAATACAGCGGACTGTCATAACAATCTTTGTTCATTTTCAATGATTGAATTGTGACCAAATCATTGAATACAAAAAAACCTTGTATTTTAACAGTAGAGACATGTCTACATAAGCTGAAATACAAGGGACTGTTATAAAAATCTTTATTCATTTCAAAGGTTAGATTATGTTCAATACTCTAAAATAATTTGCTCAATTGGCATTTCCTTAATTTGCTCGTCTTCTGAGTTCCTAATGTCATTAGCTATTTCAATAGTCCTAGAATGATCTGACATAAATCCGTTTAAATTTTCATATAACTCATGCAAAAGGCTGTCTCTATCCACCTCTGTTAAATAAGGGTATTTATTAATTGAATAAATATCTACAATTGTTTTTGCCAAGTTCTCTCCTAACATCGAAAAATGCTTCTGTTCACTATCTCCCAAATATAAATGATTAATAATATTTTTTCTTTCTTTGTTTATCTTTACTTCTGTTTTTAATGCTTTAATTTTCCATAAATAAATTTCTTTCCTTGTATCATTAAAGTGAAGTTTTATTAAGCATTCCAAAACCGCAAAATATTCTTCTATTAATGTTAAATCAACAGCATCATATTCTTCTTTTTTCATTTTACTTAAACTTTTCTTTACACTTAATTCTTCTAATTGTATTAATTTTTTTGCTGCCTCAACGGTAAATTTATATTCACCCTCTTCTGTTTTGAAATCCTTTATTTGAAGATCAATGCTTGCTAATTTATTATTACAATTTCGAATAAAAGTAGAATGTGTATTATTTAATCGGTCTGTATCATATTCTAGTTTCGCCAATTTAAGTTTGAGTTTCACAATATCCGTTATATTTAAATATTCCATTTAATCACCTCTAATTTTTAATATCCCCCCTTTCCCCCTATTTTTCAAGAGTTATACAAAAAAATATATCGATTTCATTTACTAAATTGTAAATTAAACATTATATCTGCTAATTCATTACTTTTGGATTTAATCTGTATGTTCACTAAACCATCCCCTGTTCTAAAAAACAAATTCTTTTAAGTAAATGCTCATTTAGGGAAGTCTCCCTAAATGAGCAAGTTATTATTACTAATAATCCTATGGAAAAGCATTATTATAAAGTTTATTTAATCCATTACCCATATCTTCAGATGACTCCCCCTATATTTTACAAATTAATTGATTAAACGCTTTTGTTAGGATAGGCGCCAATGATCTCCTATTTCTATTTTCATATCGGAACCTTCCCCCCTAACAAAAAAGCTATAAATGCTTTACTTTGCATTTATAGCCCTTATTTTTTAATAATATCGATAATATTTTTAATTGTGCATTTAGTACATCTTTGATAACAATGTAAACATGGATATACTTTCAATCTTGTCACCCTCTTTAATTTAATATTTGATGTTATTATTTTTGATTATTTCTTTCGCAACCTCAGTTGCCACTGCAATTACAACTGGTACAACTACTTTCTGCCACATTCATTTCACCTCCTTATAACCCAGCTTGTTCTTTCAAATATGAGATATAGTGTAAAAGCAATTGTTGATCATAAAAACTTTCTACACTATCAATTGCCATTCTGACATCAGTTTCGTTAATTTCAATTTCTTCTGTAACAACCTCATCCATAAGCATTTCTACAAATGTTTCTTCATCCATCAATTCTTCGTATTCGTTGTTATAGCCCTTATATTTACGATAGTACGTCTCGTTATCAATAATTACTCTATGAAATTTAGCATCCATATGCTCATATCCTCCATCCTTGTAGCTCATAGTTGATAAATCATTTAATGATCTTGTCATACTCCTGTGTTTTCTCATCAAATATTGCAATATACATATCTCATTGTCCTTTCCATTGATAAAAATAATAGACAAAGCCTCAACCGTTTTATTTGGTGCTACAAGAACACTTAACGGAATTAAAACTTTGTCTATTTTATCTTTATATAAATAACCTTTTTCAAAAAATAAATCATTAATCTTTAGTTGGATATTGACTTGTTAATATTTGAGTATTCCCATCATTAGGTTGTTTCATTGCTACTTCCAACAGCTTCATCCATTTCAAAGCATTTTTTTCATCCCCATAATATAGTTCCCGTGGCAGTAAATAGCTTGCTATTACAATTTCAATATATGGACGTTCCATGTCATTTACGGTAACAATCAGTTTTGCTGAAAAAACCTTTTTTTCTTCTATAGATTTTCTTTCACCACTTACTCCGCCTATTATTGCTCCTATGCCACCGCCTATTATTCCACCTACAATTGCACCACCTATACTTGTACCTCTTGAAGTGGAGACAGTGGTTCGACCATCTATTTGCATTTCACATCCAAGAATCTCATGATAATCATAAAATCTCTTCTCTTGCCCTGTTACATACCAAAAACCCTTTTTCTTTTTATCAAAAATAAATTGATAATAACCTTTTTGCCAATCTATACGATCTGTTATCTCTCCTCCCCTACTAGTAATATCTTCACTGACCACATTCTTAGCACTTTTTCTATCTCGACTTGAAATAAAAAGATATCCTATTATGACTGCAGTTATGATGACTATTATCATTCTATCGTTACCTCATCCTATTCAAAGTATGAATCTGCTTTTACCGATCCTTCTGGTTTCGACGGATTGACCTCCTCGATATTCCTATCTTCTTCAAAATACGAGTCTGCCTTTACTGATCCTTCTGGTTTTGGCGGATCGACCTCCTCAGCATTCCTATCTTCCTCAAAATACGAGTCTGCCTTTACTGATCCTTCCGGTTTTGGCGGGTCGACCTCCTCGGCATTCCTATCTTCCTCAAAGTATGAATCTGCTTTTACTGATCCTTCTGGTTTTTCATTTTCTTGTTGATTATTGTTATTATTTTGAGGTTCTTGTTGCTGCTCTAAGTTATCATTAGCCGTACCATATATAGAATGTAACATTCCCTCTAGTTCAAGTTCGTTCTGTGGTATGTCATTTAACGCCAGCGCTTTTAATTTGAATGTATTATCATCTTTATTTATTACAAATTGAACTTTAGCCTTCACTTCCTGCTCACGATATAAACAATTACCTGTAAACTCAACTATCTCTTCGTTATCCTTTGACGTAACATACTTCCATTTAGGATTTTTAAAAAATTTATGAAATGCTTCTTCTATAGCCATTGAATCATAATTAGGAAGCTTAGCGGATTTGATTTTTTGTACATATTCATGGTCTTTTGTAGCTGCTATCGCAACCTCTTCTTTTACCTGCTTATCAGCTTTATTTACCGCTTCATCTACATCATGACCACTACATCCTGTCACTAATAAAACAGAGCTTATCAAAATGCTACCCACAATTTTTTTCATTTTTTCCCCTCCAATGAATTCCAATCATCTGTATCTATACCCTTCATCCCTTGAACTAAATACCATTTTACAAACATTTACATTCTATCATTTCTGAATACCAATTTATACATATTATCTATTTATTACAATTAAATTTATACAAAATATAAAATTATATGAATTTAACTATATATTTTAAAGCTTTTTTTCAAAATAATTATTACTTCTTCCCTCAAAATTTTAGGCTCTAAAATTTCTACCATAGGCAATGATTTTAGCACCCACTGTTTGATTCCATTTGAAAATCCCTTTACTTCTATAATTGTATCTACTTTACCTTTACTCATCACTTGAGCATTTGGGAACTCTTTCATTATCTTATGAAAGTTAACATTTAAAAAACGCAGACGTACATTTATGTATTCTCCCAATGGTTCGGTTGGGAAACCTTTCATTAATTCCCCAACTTCAATTCGGTTATGACCGAAGGAAACATTTAGATTGTCCTTTATCTTTAAAGAAATTATCTTATCTAAACGATGAATCGTTGTGTACTCCATTACATTTCCTTTAGATATTGAAAATAAATAGAAATACTGACTAAAAAAGACGATTCCTATAGGATATAAATGGATTATGCTCTTTTTATCCCCTAAGTGTGATTTATATTTTATAACTATCTCTTGTTTCTTATATACTGCCCAACTGATTTTCGAAATCAACTCTAATTGAACATCTTTAAGTTCCAACGAATGGTAGTGAAAAAGCTCATTTTTCAACTGTTCCCGTATCAAATTTCCTTTTTCTTCATCTATCATCTTCATCAATTTATCTAATATAGCTACCGTTTGTTTTTTTGAAAATGCTCGACTACTAACTAATACCTTACAAATCCCTAACAATTCACCATAAGAAAACCAATATGGACTTTGTTTATACAATATATAGCCATTCTCTCTTCGACTATATTGAAGGGACATAGAAAGGTTTGGTTGCTCTAAATAATGCTTTATTTCAGCAATATCCCTTTGAATAGTCCTACGATCTACATTAAACCTTATTGCTTCATTATTTTTATTGATTACCTCTCCCTTATGTATTCGCTCATATAATGAAAGTATTCGAAATGTCTTCTCATTGAATATACTTGCCATATCCCCCATTCCTTTTCTTACTCACTTGTTTAAAAATTATATTGAAAACAGATAGACAATATATGTCCACTTACCTGTTTCCTCTAAATTTTCTTTTCTAAATAAATTAAGCTCCTGATTTTTTAATCAGGAGCCAATTAAACTAACTTTTCAGTCTTCTGTTTTTACATATCCTTTTCACCTACAATATACATATTTATTTTTCCCAATCAACGACTTTTGAATTTTTCAACCAAATTATATATAGTCGTTCTTTTGTAGATGGATGAATAGGAACAATTGACATCCACTCATTCAAGTCTTCATCCGTGAAGATTATTACTTGAAACAAACATGGATCTGGTAGGCTTTCATAAATAACTGTTGGAAATAATTCCATATCTAATTCATCTCGATAATGCTCTATATTCTCCCAACACACTTCGTCTTCTCTAGCTACTACACTAAATCTGGACTTCATTGCATTACAAAACTCTTCTAATTCTAAATCCATTATTATCCTCCTCTTAAATATAAAAACCCCTAATCTTGAATTAGGGTTAGAACTAACAATTATCTTTCATGACTATAATATATAATTTAGAATTCTTTTATTACGCTTAAAATATTGTGCTTTGAGAAAATCTTTTTCTTTTAATGATGTATTTTTCATCACCAACTATAAAATATCTAATCATTCAATCTTTTTAACGACTTCCTAATATTCCTCCATAAAAATAAAAGCCTTGGTCTCATATGAGACCAAGGCTTTTATTTATTTAACTCATAGAAATAATATATATTTATAATCTTATTCATGGTCGTCTTTTACCCAAAGTTCGTAACCTAGGTTATTTATTCCCCTATCATTTGAAAGTAAATCGTCTATACTTTTATTTAACCTTGGAATCACAATATCTAAAATATGCTCTCCAACCTCTATTCCTATATATTTCCGATTCAATTGTTGAGCCACCACCGCTGTAGTTCCCGATCCTAAATAAGCATCTAATACTAGATCCTGTTCATTAGTACTAATCTCAATAATCCTTTTAATAAGCGCCTCTGGCTTAGGAGTATCAAATACAGTCTTATCTTTAAATAATGCCTTTAAATGTTTCTTAGATTGATTAGTTGTTCCTACTTCTTCAGCTCTCCATAATGTTTCAGGTGTTAGTCCTTTTTTACTTTCACTAAGAAACTTCTTTACACGTGGAACGCCGTTACCATCTTTTCCAAACCAAATATTATTCTTTTCAATCTCTTCTAACATTCGTGACTCATTATAAATCCAACATCTTCCTGATGGTGGATTATGACCCTTACCATTAGGTGCCATAATAGTATAAAATTGGGATGCTACTGCGTGTCCAGATTGAACATGAGCAGAGACTGATTGCCAATCGCCTCTAGGATCATTATCAGGATTTTTAAACCTTTTTAAAAATTCTTCGTCAGGTTCTAATAAATTTCTATTTTTCTTGAATTCATTTGGATTTTTAGCGTATACAAGGATATATTCATGATTGTTAGAAAATGCTTTGCGATTTTCACGAGAAGTTCTATGTTCCCATATAATCGTATGAACAAAGTTTTTCCTGCCTAAAATTTTATCTGCAGCAACTTTAAGATAATGTAATTCTCCGTCATCTATTGATATCCACAGACTTCCCTTTTCACTTAATAAGTCAAATAGCAGTGGAAGTATATTACAAAGTTTTTCTAACCATACATCAAAACCATCCGAGTCACTATAATGAATATAATCTTCATTATTGTTATATGGTGGATCAATATATATACAGTCCACCATTCCTCTATATGAATGGATAAGGTGGTTTAAAACATCTAAATTATCTCCTTTAAAAATCTTATTTCTATAATTTCCCATTCCGTAACTTAACGCTTTATGATATTTCATTTTTATAAATTAACCTCCGTTTGGTTCTTTACAAATTATCAGGATTTCTGCATTAGTGGGTATTTCAAAATTTTTATCTACTGCATTTAATTTTGAATGGACAAACCCTTCAATAGAAACTAATTCAACTTTATTAAAATATTGATTAGCCATTTCCAGTAGTTCGCTCACTGTTTGAACTCGGGGGGTACTTTCTTTTTCAGAATCATAAGGCGAGTATGAAAGAATTAAACTGGCATTTTTCTCGCTCACCTTACTAATTAAAGTATCAAAAGCTTCTCTAGCGAGTGTCTTAATGGAAAATGGAGATTGATGCCGTTCTTTTCTATATAAACCTCGACTCATTCTTAATTTCCCATTTGATTTTACCATGGTAATTTCAGGATTATCCCTTAAACTCATTGTTTCCAAAACATGATAATATCTACTATAATGATATCGAGTGTAAGGAGGATCTGCATATACTACTTTTGTATCTTCAGTTAAATTGTCTAGTGCTTCTGCAAAATTACTACATAGTGATATATGATTAAAGTCTCCCTTTTCTAATAAAAAATACTTATTAATTTCTTCTTCAAATTTTTTATATACATCTATCCCTCTATCTTTATTAATTTTTGAAACTAATGACTTCTTGGGATTCCCCTTCGAATCAACGGCCTTTAAAGGTTGTGCAAATTGTTTACCGACTGTATTAACAATTTCACTGGCAGTACTTAAAGTAGCCGCAATCACGATATCTTGTAATCTTCCTTCAAATGAGTTAGCCATAGTTAATAAATTATCTAACTCACTTGCTTGTTTGAATGAAAAATACGCCCCCCCAAAATATCGGCTCGTGATAGAATTCGGAGAACCCATTAAATTCATAGCATTAAGGTTATTAACAGTAGCCTGTAATGCTTCTATTAAGCCTTCAGATACTTCTTCTCTTTCATTATTTAAAAAGGGTAATATAGCCCCATACTCCACCAATTCACAAATCTCAAAAATCTCATTTCCACTCGCCTTAGCAAGAGCCCACTCTTCATACTTGACTAAAGGTTCTACACATTCCTGTAAATTTGTTACTTTATATTCCAATAACTTATTTTTAATTTCTATTAACTCGTGCTCATAAAAAGGCTGCAGCACAGCACTAGTTAAAATCCTTGAATATTCTTGAATATCAACTGATGTAACAGGCCTTTTTCTCCCTAAATAGGAAGAAACTGTACCTGATCCTGAAAAAACATCATAGACCCTACCAAAAGTAGGGTCTATTTCATCAATGATATTTGAAATGGTTTCAAGAACTCTCAATTTACTACCTAAGTAGTGTATTGGTCTAAAGGCACTTTTTTCTTCTTTAAAAAAGGCCATCTGCTTATTTGAATTTATAACCATTTTCTATCATTCTCCAATTTATTAAATTAACCAAAAACTCAAACTTGGGCAGTTTTCTCTAAGTTCTTCCACATCTGTTAAATACCGTCTCATTCTATTTGCAACCCTTAGTTGAGAGTTATTTAAGTAGGTTAGAACTTCATTATAATTTACATCTTCAGGCATCACAAGTAAATAAATAAACGAACGAGTAGCTACTTTTATGAAAACTCCTATAGGTCTATTATCGCCTGCAGGATAATCTAGACCACCTGCAGCATTTAACTCAACCCGATAGTTTCGACTCCTTACCGATACTGTTGGTCGAACCTCTAATTCTTCTAGTGTTCCTGTAGTACCTACATGTCTTAGTAATATTCGCCTTTCTTCATTTACTCCTGCTTCTCCTCCGAAGAATCCTTCAAATACAGCACGATTGAAATTAGCTTGCTTCCATCTATCTCCGCTATTGGGAATTTCAGCAACAAGCACTTCAGGATTATCTTCTATTGTCCAAGCTTCATAATCTTCATTCTCTAAAATTTCTGGAACAAATGAAGAATTTTCATCCACTAATTCGGGTGGAGCTACTTCTTCATTTACTGTTTCTGTAATTAGAGGATTATTTGCTGTTTCAGAAGAAATATTTTCTTCTTCTACCTCTAGTTCTATCTCTAATCTACGGGATCTAACAAATCTTGTTGCATTTTGAGCTGCTTTTCTTAGTACCTCTTCGTCATCTACGTCACGTAGGTTACCATTATTTTCGCTAAACCATAAATTCCAATATTCTTCAAAATCTCTTAACTCATTATTTGCAAGATTGCTTATTGTAAATGCTTCTCTATTACGTCTTAAACCTTTTTCAGTTAAATTACCAGAACCTGTTATTAATTTAATTTCCCCATCAATCTTAAACCATACAAATTTAGGATGAAATAATGAGCCTGAATCATTATGAAAGAAAACTTTCACCTCTAAATTGGGTTGATATAGATTTCTTAATTCTCGCAATTTATCCAGTGTGTTTGTATTAGTAATATCATCCACACCTACAATTAAAGTAAAACGATTATTTGATAAAAAGTTACTCAGGACCTGATCCTCAAATACTAAAGAAGCACCACCAGAAGTAGCAAAAGCAAACGCTCCCACACCATAAGAACCTATATTTTGTGTACTTGTTGCTGCTGTTAATATTGCTTCATGTGTTGTTAAAGATTGACTAAATCGACCATCTTGGATATAAAACATTAAAAGACCTCATTTCCAATAAATTCCGGAACTCACGTTCTAATTTTATTGGAATAAGAAAATTATGTCAATTAAAACCATCCAGTGTACCTACCAGTCAGATTAATAAATAAAAAACCTCATTTACTTATGGTACGGTTCACCACGATTAATCCGAAACGCTCTATACACCTGCTCAAGCAATACTAATCGCATTAATTGATGTGGTAATGTCATCTTCGAAAAAGAAAGAGATTCGTTTGAACGCTTCATTACTTCAGAACTAAGCCCCAGTGATCCACCAATTACAAATGTGATCTTGCTCTTTCCATATGTAGCAAGGCGATCTAAGTTTACCGCAAATTCTTCTGATGATTTTTGCTTTCCTTCTATTGCTAATGCAATGACGTGCGTATCATCAGAAATTTTATCTAGTATACGAATACCTTCTTTCTCTTTTACAATTAACATTTCTGCTGCACTTAAATTTTCTGGTGCCTTTTCATCTGGCAATTCAATTACTTCTACTTTTGCGTAAGAAGATAATCGTTTTAAATATTCTGCTATACCTTGTTTTAAGTACTTTTCTTTTAATTTCCCAATTGAAATAATCGAGATATTCACATTTATTCCCCACCTTACAAACACGTTATCCACAGGACTTATCCACATATCCACAAATGTTACCCACATATTGTGTGAGAATCTGTGTTCGATACAACATATGTCGCCTCATTTTGACAAAATTCACATGTTTTTTTCTCTTCTTTAGAGTTATCCACATTGTTAATAACCGGTGCGACTTCACACTCATCCACAATGATATCTAATGCTAATTCAACATGTTCTAAACAACAAGGTAAATTCATATTCTTCACCTCACTTTTCTACAATAGAAAACAGGAGGTAGGCCCTCCTGTTTTTAATACTTTTGAATGCCTAATTTCACCGTTGTTGTCGCTCGTTTTGTACCACGATAAAACGTAAGAGTCATTTTATCATTAATTTTTTTATTATATAAGGCCGTGCGGAACCCAATAATATCGCGCACCGGTTTTCCATCTACCGCCACAATAACATCATGTTCTCTAAGACCCGCATCCGTACCTGGCGAAGGACTTTTCACATCTAAAACACAAACTCCTTCTGTTACGTTACCTGGTAAGTGTAATGTTTTTGACCAATAGTAATTTGGAATCTCATTTAATGATCTTAGTTCAATCCCAACATAAGGTCTTTTTACTTTACCGTACTTTTCTAGTTCATTCATAATAGGAACAGCTCTCGTAACTGGAATAGCTAGTCCAATTCCTTCTACTTCTTTTGCTGCAATTTTCATTGAGTTAATACCTATTAATTGTCCCGCTACATTTACAAGCGCTCCACCACTATTACCTGGATTAATTGCCGCATCTGTTTGTAATACTTCTACTTGCCAATCGTAATGTCCATCTTGATTTAAATCTACAGGAACAATACGCTCATTAGCCGAAATAATACCTTGTGTGACAGTTCCGGAAAATTGTAGCCCAAGTGGATTTCCAATCGCAATAACTGGTTCTCCTCTACGAACGGTATTAGAGTCGCCAATTTCAATCACTTTCTTCACATACTTCGCATCTATTTCTAGTACCGCTAAATCAGTGACTACATCGGTTCCTAATACTTTACCTGGAATTTTCTTACCGTCACTTAAGCTCACTTCAATACGATTCGCCCCAGCAACAACGTGGTTATTCGTTACAATATACGCATTTCCATCTGTTTTCTTATAAATCACACCAGATCCTGTACCAGCTTCCGAATCAGCCTCTGAAAAATCGTCTCGTTGAATATTAATAACACCAACAACAGCCTCTGAAGCACGATCAACAGCGTCTACAAAGCTAATCTGTTTAACGGGAACATTTCCACTTTGAGCTTCAGCCATATTTTTTTCACTTGCTTCAGCTTGCGGAAGCTTACCTGCATGATTTGAAAATAAAGGAGCTCCAAATGCAAATAATGAAGCCCCTACAATTGTCCCCGCTATGCTAGAAATGACAATACCTTTATGTTTCTTTTTCCCTGCACGTTTAATACGATATTTTTCTTCATCAATAAAGGACATATTTGTTCACCTATCTTCCTGAAAACAACTATATTCACCTTTATTGTTTACTAAAATGAAGAATTATACGTATTGAATTTTCGTAGGCATTTTTTGATCCGTATCATGTATTTCAAAGGATTCTCCAACCCCAAAACCTTTTTCTTCTAATACTTGTGATACAGACATACGCGCTAATTCTTTCATGTTATTATCTAAGCTTAAATGTGCTAAATAAATGTGTTTTGTCTCATCTGTAATAACATCAGCCATCGCTAATGCAGCATCCTCATTACAAACGTGGCCAACGTCGCTTAAAATGCGTCGCTTAATGCTCCATGGATAGCGTCCCATACGAAGCATTTCCACATCATGATTGCTTTCAAACACGAAAGCATTTGCTCCCTTAATAACACCTTTCATACGGTCACTTACGTAGCCCGTATCTGTAATAAGAGCTAACTTTCTATTATTGTTATGAAAAGCGTAAAACATCGGTTCCGCCGCATCATGAGAAACACCAAATGATTCAACTTCAATATCCCCAAATGTTTTCACGTCTCCTACTGAGAAAATGAATTTTTGATCAGTTGGGATATTACCTATTAAATGTTCCATTGCATTCCATGTTTTCTCGTTCGCATAAACAGGTAAATCATATTTACGCGCCAATACACCTAATCCTTTAATGTGATCACTATGCTCATGTGTTACAAGAATACCTGATATGTCATTTATATTCAGTTCAGCTTGTTTAAATAAAGCCTCTGTCGCTTTACCACTTAAACCTGCATCGACAAGCAGTTTTTTTTCATCTGTTCCTACATATAGCATATTCCCTGTACTTCCACTTGCAAGTACACTAAAATGCATGCTCATTCTTTCTCACTCCATTATGTTCTTCCGGCACTTGAGTTTCCCCTAATTCCATAACTTGTCCTTCAATTGCATTCACAAAAAAATCCTTTTTTTGTTCTGTCTTTAAGTTCCATGTTGGAGCAAGCACTTGTATATTAGAAGAAGACTCCGCAAGAGTCGCATATCCAATCTGCGCCTCTTTCACGTGCGTATTTTCTGCAATTTTATTTTTCAAATATATATTTTCTAAAGCTGTTTGAGCAGTAATAATTTCTTGTTCTTTCGTCTTTTCGCTTTCGCCCATTTCCTTCAAATCCGTTAACATTGTTTGTGTATACGAAATAAGCTCATTTTTTTCATTTAAATCTACAACAATCATCGCACGATTATTGTAGAAGATTGGTTTATCTTTATACTTTTGAAAGAAGTAAATTTTTGAGTCCTTTATTGCTCCAAACTCATATTTTTGTCCATCCAGCACATAATTTTTCAAAAACTCATTATACTTATCTTTTGACAATGATTTTGTATTTAAAAAAGGCTCTTTTAATTTACCCTCTATTTGATATTCGTCTTGCACATGCGCTGTCTGATTTTTTAAAGATTGCACATCTTCTTCTTTGAAACCCTTATTTTTCGCCATTATAAATGACTCTTTTTTCGGTTCTTTAGGAAAATTTCCCATAGTAATTTTTTCAGCTTTTAATTGTTGATCGATTTTCGTTTCCGTCACAAGTTCTAATTGATTACTATCTTGCTTTTGAATGAACTGAAAGATAAGAAAGAGGTCTAAAACAAAAAAGGTCACAATAAATATGGTTTTAATTCGATCCCAATCCATTTAGTCCCCCCTCACTCCACTCATATATTTGTTGCTTACCATCTTCTTCACATTTTACATACCATATCGGCTGTAAGACAGCGATTCTCACATCACTGATGGACGGTTCCAATGACATTTTATAACCAATACCAACATCCTGAATTGATTTTTTATCAATTTCTGGATTATTCTCTAGTGATGTCATCACTGTACGACCTGATGCGAGAGAAGTTGTTTGTTGTTTACTAGGCAAAGGAATACTGAACTCAAAAAAGGGTCTTTCATACTGCATAATTTCACCTGAACCCCATACTTGTTTTAATTCCGCTATTCCATTTGCATTAAATACAGGCAAACCATCCTCATATAAACGGAATGAAGTTTTCCTCCCATTAATATAATCAAAACGATAGGACTTCAAGGATCCACTATGCCCACTTACAAAGTCAAAACTTTTTTGTAAAATTACCGCATTATCCATAGATTTATCACCATGTACAGCGGAATTTTTATATTTCAACATTGCATCCGACTTATCAATTTCCATAGAACGGATGCCATCTGTAAATGTTTCCTTTGTTTTCTCAGAAATAGGACTTAAATAACGTGGATCACTAAATAAAGCATTTTTAAATGGATCCACTTCTAGTTTAGCTGTAATATACTCTGCCTTACTTAATTCCGTAATCCCCTCTGGTAAAAAAAGTTTTTTTGTATCATTTATTTGATACTCAAAATATGGTCTTGCTACTGTTATAAGTTGATTTTGAGCATTTATAATATCCTTTATATAAGCACCACTCAATGTTGCTTGATATATTTTATGAGGAGTATCATAGGAAACAAAGCTAACTTTAATTTCTTGGTCCTTACTTCTAGAAGGATCAATTATAATACGATTAAAACTTCTGTTACTTTCTATGTTTTTATCTTTAATATTAAACATATTTTTAATCGTATCTAACGGGATATTTGTAGGAAAAACAAATTCAATTTTTTCTTCTCCGTGTACATAAGACAGAAAATCACCTTTAGGGACTGTCCACGTTATTTCCTCGAAATTATGTAATTCTCCGTTTTCAAGAATTTTATAGATCGAATCCACATTTTCCTTCTTTTCGCTTACATAATGATTTTTCTCTTTATGAATAACGACAGAGGATGGGCGAACAACCTCCGAAATCTTTATCGTATTTATCTCTTCGTTACCTTGAACGAACTTTGTATTTTGCATAGAAGTAGAATCAGGAACATATGTCCACAAGTTAAAAGTAAGAAATAGACTAATGACAACCAAATTAATTAGAACTATCGTTTTAAAGTTTTCCATACTCATTCCCAATCGTCCTCTTCATCTGTCGCCATTGGCAATGTGAAATAAATAGTTGTCCCTTTTCCTTCCTCACTTTTCGCCCAAACCGAGCCGCCATGTGCCTCAATCATTTCTTTCGCAATGGCTAACCCAAGACCTGTACCACCCATTTGTCTCGAACGCGCTTTATCTACACGATAAAAACGTTCAAATATTTTATCTACATTTTCTTTCGGAATTCCCATTCCTTGATCACTCACACTAATCTCTAATAACTCCCCGCGGTCACGTAGGCGATATGTTACTGTACCACCTTCTGGCGAATATTTTAGTGCATTGGAAATAATGTTATATAAAACTTGTGTAATTTTGTCTGTATCCATATCAATAAATCGAGATTTTTTAGAGAAAGATCGTTTGAAGCTTACATTTTGCTCTTTAGACATTTCAAAACGATCGATAACGTTATTAAAGAAATCAGTAAAGTCGACCCATTCCTTCATTAAGCGATGTTCTGTACTATCTAGTTTAGATAGTTGTAACAATGCATTTACAAGCCTGATCATTCTTTCCGTTTCTTCTTGTGTAACTGTTAAAAATTGCGGTGCAATATTGGGATCTTGCCACGCTCCATCAGTAAGTGCTTCTAAGTAACTGCGCATCGTTGTTAACGGCGTTCTTAACTCATGAGATACGTTCGCAACAAACTCACGGCGCTCTTGTTCTATCCGCTCCTGCTCTGTTACATCATATAATACAGCAATTAAACCATTTGCCTTCCCTGTTTCTTTTTGAATAACAGAGAAACTAGCACGTAAAATATATGGTTCATTTCTCGTACTAAAATCTAATAAAACTGAATCAGGCTCTTCATATAAATGATCCAGTGTAAATTCTTCTTGTATTCCTAGCACTTCTAACACTGATTGATCTAGCGCCGTTTCACGCGAAACATTTAACATCTTTTCCGCAGGATCATTTAATAAAATGATATCCCCTTTTCGATCAGTAGCAATTACTCCATCTGTCATATGTGATAAAACGGATGATAATTTTCGTCTTTCACTTTCTGTGGAGGAACGAGCTTGTTGTAATTTTTTAGATAAATTGTTAAAAGATAATGCTAATTGTCCAATCTCATCGTGACTATGCACCTTTACTTTTCGCGAATAATTTCCTTTCGCCATTTCAATTGCTTGTCTTCGCATATCTGAAATTGGTCTCGTAATTGTTTGAGCCAATAAAATTCCAAGTACAGCTGTTACTAATAAAGCAATTACTGTCCCCGTTGCGAAAATTTGGTTGATGTCCTTCATTTGTTTATACACATCTTCCATAGATGCAACGATATGAATGACACCAAGTACCTCTCCGCCTGGCTCTTTTAGAATAGGGGTAATCATAACTTGAACTCGATGACCTGTATTTCCATCTTTCTCAATCTTTGACTCTGGTTTCTTTTGTACCATTACCCGTTGTACAGCTGTATCTGCTGACGTTCTTCCTACCTTATTTTGCTTAGACCCGTCTGAAATTGCCATTAATTTTTTAGTAGAATCAATTACACTTACTTCTTGAATATCTTTCTTACGATCTGATGCGAATTTTTGAATCGAATCATTAATAGCTTTATCTACTGATTCTGTTTTAGGACGTTCTTTTACAAACTCTTGCTTCAGGTTATAAGAAAGTAGATTTGTTTGCTGCGTTAAGGAATCTTGAAAGCCTTTTACAAGGCTTTTTTCTAATTCCCTGACGAAATATACACCAATTACTTGCATTGCTATTAATATTAACAGCATATATATGAGCACAAATTTTAAATGAATAGATTGAAAAAAACCAACTTTCTTCATATACTATTCCTGTTCTGGGTCACGCAAGTAATACCCTACCCCACGTCTAGTTACAATTAAAGTAGGATGACTTGGATTATCTTCAATTTTTTCGCGTAAACGACGTACTGTTACGTCTACTGTACGTACATCTCCAAAATAATCATAACCCCAAACTGTTTGTAATAAATGTTCACGAGTCATAACTTGACCTAAATGCTTCGCTAAATAATGTAGTAATTCAAATTCACGATGTGTAAGCTCAATGCTTTCTTCACGCTTTGTTACACTATAAGCGTTCGAATTAATAACGATTGGTCCAATAACCATTTCGGTATTTTCTTCTTTCTCTGCAGCACTACCCTGCTGATGGCGACGTAAATTCGCTTTCACACGAGCAAGTAACTCCCTCGTACTAAATGGCTTCGTTACATAATCATCTGCCCCAAGCTCAAGCCCTAATACTTTATCAATTTCAGAGTCTTTTGCTGTAAGCATAATAATTGGCATTTCTGAGCTTTTACGTATTTCACGACATACCTCTAAACCGTCTTTTCCCGGTAACATAATATCTAATAAAACCATATCTGGCTGTTCTTCATTTGCTTTTTCAATCGCCTCATCACCATCATGCGCCATTACAATTTCAAAACCTTCTTTTTCTAGGTTGAACTTCAAAATATCCGCAATTGGCTTTTCATCATCAACTACTAAAATTTTCTTTCCCATCATCGTCTATTTCCTCCTTATAAAAATATGATCAATAATCCTCAAACATATTGGTGTTTCTATAGTATGTTCCTATATGACAACAATCTTAGTCTAAGTATTTCTCCTCTATTCTCATAGACTCATGTATCATCCACTTTTACACAGAATCCTATACGATCTATAGAAAAACCTCTAGCTTCAACTGCTAGAGGCTCCTCATTCTATTGTAAAATAACTACCCACATTTGTAAAACTGGACAAAATAAAAAGGATATTAAGTGGGCCCACTTAATATCCTGAGAGTGGCTCGGGACGGAATCGAACCGCCGACACGAGGATTTTCAGTCCTCTGCTCTACCGACTGAGCTACCGAGCCAAAACTATATATAAAACCACTAATGGTGGTATAAACAAAAGTGGCGGTCCCGACCGGGGTCGAACCGGCGATCTCCTGCGTGACAGGCAGGCATGTTAACCACTACACCACGGGACCAAAAATGAACATAAAAAAAACATGACCCGTACGGGATTCGAACCCGTGTTACCGCCGTGAAAGGGCGGTGTCTTAACCACTTGACCAACGGGCCACGAAAAATAAAATGGTGAGCCATGAAGGATTCGAACCTTCGACCCTCTGATTAAAAGTCAGATGCTCTACCAACTGAGCTAATGGCTCATACTCACCAACGTCATATTTTCGTGACGACAAGACATATCATAACATGCTATCTTTCATTTTTGCAATACCTTTTTTTATTTTTTTATAAAAAATAAGAAAAAACTCATAAAAATATGAGTTTTTTCTTAAAAAAATCAATTTTTTATATCAATTAAGCTTCGTATACGTTACGAACGATATTTGTTTGATTACGATCTGGTCCAACCGAGAACATAGATAATTGGATTCCTGTTAATTCAGAAACACGCTCTACGTATTTTCTTGCATTTTCAGGAAGCTCATCCAATGATTTCACAGCAGTAACATCTTCTGTCCAACCTGGAAGCTCTTCATATACAGGCTCACATTTCGCTAAAATGTTTAAGTTAGCTGGAACTTCATCGATAACTTCGCCATTGCATTTGTAAGCAACACAAATTTTAACAGTTGGAATACCTGTTAATACATCGATAGAGTTTAATGATAAATCTGTTAAACCACTAACACGACGTGCATGTCTTACAACAACGCTATCGAACCAACCTACACGGCGTGGACGACCCGTTGTTGTTCCGTATTCACGACCAACTTCACGAATTTGGTGACCGATTTCATCATTAAGTTCAGTAGGGAATGGACCATCACCAACACGGCTTGTATATGCTTTACATACACCTACAACGCGAGTAACTTTCGCAGGACCAACTCCAGTTCCAACTGTTACACCACCAGCAATTGGGTTAGAAGATGTAACGAACGGGTACGTACCGTGGTCGATATCAAGCATAACACCTTGTGCACCTTCAAATAATACACGATTATTGTTATCTAGTGCATCATTTAATACGACAGATGTATCGCATACGTAATGTGCGATTTGTTGTCCGTATTCGAAGTACTCTTCAAAGATTTCTTCTACGCTGAAACCTTCTGTATCGTACATTTTTTCAAACAAACGATTTTTCTCCACTAAATTACGCTCAAGCTTCTCTTTAAATGCTTCACGGTCTAAAAGATCAGCCATACGGATACCAATACGAGCAGCTTTATCCATATATGCAGGACCGATACCTTTTTTCGTTGTACCAATCTTGTTATCACCTTTACTCGCTTCTTCTAATTCATCTTGTTTTAAGTGATAAGGTAAAATAACGTGCGCACGGTTACTTACACGTAAATTATCAGTACTTACACCACGATCGTGTAAGTATTTCAACTCTTCAAGTAATGCTTTCGGATCTACTACTAAGCCATTTCCGATTACACAAATTTTCTCTTTATAGAAAATACCAGATGGAATTAAGTGTAATTTATATTTAACTCCGCCGAAAACAATTGTATGTCCCGCGTTATTTCCACCTTGATATCTTGCAACTACTTCCGCATGCTCAGAAAGAAAATCAGTGATTTTACCTTTTCCTTCGTCGCCCCATTGTGTTCCTACAACTACTACTGAAGACATTATTAAAGCACCTCCGCGATTTTCAAACGATCTATTCAAACAATATAATTGTACCAAAACCGAAAAAGAAGTCAACCAAAAAGCGAACATTTTTTTATTAAAATTCATTTTCGTTCGTAAGAATTATATTTTCACATTATGAAAGCCCTATCTTTCCTATATAAAAAAAAGAAACACATCTTATTATAAGAAATGTGTTTCTTTTTTATACTGCCTTTATGCCCCATCCTCAAAGCGCCGTTCTAAGTTGACGAATTTATTAAATTCCTTAACAAACGCAAGCTCTACTGAACCTACCGGACCATTACGTTGTTTTGCAATGATAATTTCAATCGTATTTTTATTTTCCGTTTCTCGGTCATAGTAATCTTCACGATATAGGAAGGCTACAATGTCAGCATCCTGCTCAATACTTCCTGATTCACGAATGTCAGACATCATCGGACGTTTATCTTGACGGGATTCTACACCACGAGATAACTGCGACAAGGCGATAACAGGTACTTGTAATTCACGTGCAATCCCTTTTAATGTACGAGAAATCTCAGATACTTCCTGCTGACGGTTTTCTCCTGATTTCCCACTTCCTTGAATAAGCTGTAAATAGTCAATCAAAACCATCCCAAGACCTTGCTCTTGCTTTAATCTACGACATTTTGCTCGAATCTCATTTACTTTAATCCCTGGTGTATCATCAATATATATACCAGCATTAGAAAGGCTACCCATCGCCATTGTTAATTTCGCCCAATCATCAGAAGTTAATGAACCGGTACGAAGTCTTTGTGCATCAATATTTCCTTCTGCACAAAGCATACGCATAACAAGCTGATCAGAGCCCATCTCTAAACTAAAAATCGCTACATTTTCATCAGTTTTCGTCGCTACGTTTTGTGCGATATTTAGTGAAAATGCAGTTTTTCCTACCGATGGACGCGCCGCCACGATGATTAAATCATTTCGCTGAAAACCTGCGGTCATCTTATCTAATTCAGTAAATCCAGTTGGTATCCCGGTAACTTCACCCTTTTGATTATGCAAAAGTTCAATTTTATCATAAGCATCTACAAGAACATCTTTAATGTTTTGGAATGCTTTTGCATTTGTTTGGTGAGATACTTCTAATATTTTTTTCTCAGCCTCATTTAAAAGGCCATCCACATCATCTTCTCGCTCGTATCCATCCGATACAATATGAGTCGCCGTTCGAATTAAACGACGTAAAAGTGCCTTTTCAGCGATGATGCGTGCATAATATTCTACGTTAGCAGCTGTTGGAACAACTTCTGCTAACTCTGCTAGATAAGAAACCCCACCAACTTCTTCTAGTAATCCTTGATCAGCCATCGCTGATGTCATTATTACTAAGTCGATTGGTTCTCCCTTATCAGACAACCCAAGCATGACTTCAAAAATCTTTTGATGTTTCGTTCGATAAAACGAGTCAGGTACCAATAGTTCCGATGCTGACGTTAACGCATCCTGATCAATTAATATGGCACCTAAGACTGCCTGCTCAGCTTCTATATTATGCGGAGGGGTACGATCAGCCATTACATCACTCATGCGCAATCCTCCTTGCTTAATTTATTTTTATTGTTCACTAACATGAACTTTTACTGTTGCTGTTACTTGCGGATGCAATTTCACATTGACGTTTGTATAACCTAATGCACGGATTGCATCATCCATTTCAAATTTACGTTTATCAAGTTTAATCTTGTGTGACTTTTGCATTACATCTACAATTTGTTTACTCGTGATAGAACCAAATAAGCGGCCACCTTCTCCAGATTTCGCCTTTACTTCTACAGTTAATTTCTCTAATGTTTCTTTCAGCTCTTTTGCATTCTCAACTTCTGCTGCTGCATCTTTTTCCTCTTTGCGCTTTTGAGCATCTAAAGTTTTCATACTGCTGTTTGTCGCTTCGGCAGCTAACCCCTGTTTTAGTAAGAAATTATTTGCATAACCGTCTGGTACGTTTTTTATTTCTCCTTTTTTACCTTTACCTTTTACGTCTTTTAGAAAAATTACTTTCATGATTGTGTGCCTCCCTGTAAATAGTCATCAATAACAAATCGAAGCTTCTCCTCCGCTTCATTTACTGTAACATTTTTCATTTGTGTGGCTGCATTTGTTAAGTGCCCGCCACCTCCTAAATTCTCCATAATTAGCTGTACATTCAATTCACCTAAAGATCTACCACTAATTCCAATGAAATTTTCTCCACGTTTTGCAATAACAAACGATGCAATGATACCTGTCATTGTCAATAATGTGTCTGCTGATTGTGCAATAAGTACTTGGTCATAATATTCATCACCATCAACTTTAGCAATCGCAATTCCATTTTTATAAATGTACGCATTTTTAATGGCTTTTGCAACTCGTAAATACTGATCCATATCTTCTTTTAAAAGTTCTTGTACAAGTACAGTGTCTGCGCCATGCGAGCGTAAATAAGAAGCGGCATCAAATGTACGAGCGCCTGTACGGAATGTAAAACTTTTCGTATCAACAATAATACCAGCTAACAATGCCGTTGCTTCTAACATTGTCATCTTTAAATTTTTCGGTTGATACTCAAGTAATTCTGTAACAAGCTCTGCCGTTGAAGAAGCGTATGGCTCCATATAAACAAGTAATGGATCTTCAATGAAATCTTCCCCGCGGCGATGATGGTCAATAACTACTACATTTTCAATCTTGTGTAACAGTTTTTCCTCCATCACCATTGAAGGTTTATGCGTGTCAACAACAACAAGTAATGAATCATCATTTGCAAATTCCATCGCTTGCCCTGGTGTAATAAAATGTGACCATAACTCTTCATTTTGTTTCACTTTATCCATCAAACGTTTGATTCCTTTATCAGAATCATTTTCATCTAATACAATATATCCTTTGCGCTCATTTAATTGAGCTACCTTTAAAATACCAATCGCTGCACCAATCGCATCCATATCAGGAGCTCTATGCCCCATTATAATGACATTACTGCTTTCTAATACTAAATCCTTTAATGCATGCGAAATAACCCTAGCACGTACACGAGTACGCTTTTCAACCGGATTCGTCTTACCACCGTAAAACTTAACTTTACCCGTTGCTTGTTTAATAGCTACTTGGTCTCCTCCTCGTCCTAATGCAAGGTCTAAACCAGATTGAGCCATCGCTCCAAGTTCTGATAAAGGTAAATCACCTGAGCCAACACCAACACTTAATGTAAGTGGTATATTCCTTTTTGATGTTTCTTCACGCACTTGATCCAAAATACTAAATTTCCCTTTCTCCATTTGCGCTAAAATACTTTCATTTAGTACAACGAAGAATCTTTCTGAAGATGCACGTTTCAAATATGCACCATACTTAACGGCCCATTCATTTAGACGTGACGTCACAAGACTTGTTATATTCGTACGTAATTGGTCATCTAATCCTTGTGTAACTTCATCATAGTTATCTAAATAAATAACAGCTAAAACAGTGCGTTGATCTTCATACATCTTTTCAATTTCTGTTTGTTCCGTTACATCAAAGAAATAAATTAGCTTTTCTTCTTTCCTTACAAAAACACGAAACTTTCGATTATTTAAAGAAACTATATCGTCAGAAGTTTCCCCCTTAATAAAAAGGAGTAATGATTCTGATACATCGTAAAGGTGCCAACCAGCTAATGCATGCTGTCCCAAACATGATGATAAATAAGGATTCGCCCAATCAATCCCATAATCCTTATTGTATAACAAAATACCAATTGGCATTTGGTTAAATGCTTCATTACTTACTTTCTTTACCCTTGTAATCATATCTGTCGTATGTTTTTCAAAATTCCTTTGAAAAGTAAGTTCGAATCGTATAACGAAAAAAAGTACAATACAAAAGATAAAAAAGGCTGATATCCCCATAATTAAATGAAAGTAACAGAGGAGTGAAATTAGCACGAATACAAAAAATGCCAATACGTAAACAGGATATAAAAACCACTGTTTCTTATAAAATTCAGGCATGTATACAACTCCTATAAAGTAAAACTAACTCACTTTCCAGTTAGTTAAACAAATTAAAATAGTGTAAGGAATATTATTTTATTCCCCTATTTTAGAACGCAATGAAATCCCTAAATCAATTATACCTAAGATTGTTACAAGAGGAAACATCATCGGAATAAACATGCAGACAATAAAACTAATAATAGGAACACCTTTCGTAAAACCTTTGCTATGCGCTATAAAAGCGATAAATGTCAGACCTTGCAGTACTAGTAGTAAAGCAAATATGACATATAAATTAGAAAATACCATATGTAAATATGATGTCGGTTCTACTTTTATAAAAGTTGATAGCAAAATAAATATAACGTAATACCAAACAATACTCTTTGGTAATTGTATATCTTTAAATTTAGGCCAAGGTATAACGTCATGCTTTAGTTTTCTCAAAACACTACCTGATATCAAAACTGTAATCCAAGAAAAACATACAGAAACCATTACAAGCAAACTTGGGAATAACGTTTGTAACACATCATTAAATTGTGCAAATAATTCTTTTTGCTCTTTACTAATAGGCATACCCGCAGCAGTAACTATCTTTTCACTTTGCGCCATACTTTCATTAAACATATTTTGCATTTGCTTCATTAAATCTATGTTAAAAAACTTTATACTCGCAACATAAATGAGCATAATACCAATTAAGTACGCAAGCGTCCCCGCCATTAAAGTTTCTACCGGCTTTTTTCGTTTTTTATACATATATCCTAAAACGATACCTATCAATCCAAACATAGTTGTCTTTACTAGGTTCATCGGCTGACTGACAATAACAGTAATAAAAAGCGCCGCAGTAAAAACTATAAAGGCGTTAGATAATCTATATCTTATCGTTAGCAATATAAATGGCAATGGCAACGCAAACGTTACAACTGTACCTAAAATTGGAACATACATAGATATAAGCAATAACATTGCATATATCGCTAACAGTGCTGCACCCTCAGTAATAAATTTCGTATTCTTCATCATCTAACCTCTCTTTCAAAAAAAGAAAAGCATAGCAAAATGCACAGTAGAGTCCGACTCTACTGTGCATTTCATACGCTATTATTCACCAACATATGGTAAAAGTGCCATTTGACGAGCACGTTTAATTGCAACTGTAAGTTTGCGTTGGTATTTCGCGCTTGTTCCTGTTACACGACGAGGTAAAATTTTACCGCGCTCAGAAACGAAACGTTTTAATAAATCAACATCTTTATAGTCAATGCGAGTGATGCCGTTAGATGTAAAGAAACACACCTTACGACGCTTCGCACGTCCACCTTTGCGTCCTGCCATGTCTATTCCCTCCATTCTTTGTTAAAAATAGCCGATTCACACCATTAAAATGGTAAATCGTCGTCCGAAATGTCAATCGGTTGACCAACATTCGAAAATGGATCGTCATTCTTCGTAAATCCAGAGTTACCTTGATTACCTTGGTTACCTGAATTACTAGATTGACCAAATGGGTTAGAGCTTTGGTTACCGAAACCAGCTCCTGATGGTTGCTGATTGAATGAACCACGTTGCTCCCCACCGCCATTACGCGGCTCTAAAAATTGTACGCTCTCCGCAAGAACTTCTGTTACATATACACGTTTACCATCTTGTCCATCGTAATTACGAGTTTGAAGACGTCCGTCTACGCCTGCTAAGCTACCTTTTTTCAAATAATTTGCCACGTTTTCTGCTTGTTTACGCCATATTACACAATTAATAAAGTCAGCTTCACGCTCACCTTGTTGATTCGCAAATGCGCGATTCACAGCTAACGTAAAAGTAGCTACTGCAACACCATTGGGCGTGTAACGTAAGTCAGGGTCCTTAGTTAAACGACCAACGAGGATAACACGATTCATCAATCGAACCACTCTCCCTTATATATCAATTATTTTTCTTCTTCTTTAACAACGATATGACGAAGGATATCTTCGTTGATCTTAGCTAAACGGTCGAATTCGTTAATCGCCTCTGAGTTAGAGTTCACGTTTAAGATCATGTAGAAACCTTCACGTAAGTCGTTGATTTCGTAAGCTAAACGACGCTTACCCCACTCTTTTGTGTTAATGATTTCTGCACCATTGTTTGTTAAAACACCTGCGAAACGTTCAACTAAAGCTTTTTGAGCTTCTTCTTCAACGCCAGGACGAATGATGTACATAATTTCGTACTTTCTCATTACACTTTCACCTCCTTTTGGTCTAAACGGCCCATAATGGGCAAGGAGCAATTAATTTATAGTAATTACTCACGAGTTTAGATTATATCATAGTAAGTTATATGAATCAACTCACCAATACGTAAAAAACTTGGCAAACACATAATATATTTGCCAAGTTCATATCTTTATTTTTCCTAGGAAATATTAAATTAAACGTTAAAGCGGAAGTGCATAACATCTCCGTCTTTTACGATATACTCTTTTCCTTCTAAACGTACTTTACCAGCTTCTTTTGCAGCTGTCATAGAGCCATTTGTCATTAAATCAGTATAAGAAACTGTTTCCGCACGAATAAATCCACGTTCAAAGTCCGTATGAATAACACCAGCACATTGTGGTGCTTTCATACCTTGTTTAAACGTCCATGCACGTACTTCTTGCACACCAGCTGTGAAGTAAGTAGCAAGTCCTAATAAGTCATATGCAGCACGAATTAATTGATCTAAACCAGATTCTTCAATACCTAGTTCTTCAAGGAATACTTTCTTCTCTTCCTCATCTAACTCAGCAATTTCTGATTCTATTTTTGCACATACAACAATTACTTGTGAATTTTCATTTGCTGCAAATTCTTTTACCATTTGTACATATTTATTGTCGGAAGGATCCATAATATCATCTTCACTTACGTTTGCTACATATAGCATTTCTTTCGTTGTAAGTAAATGCAGGCCTTTAACAATCTTCATTTGCTCTTCTGTAAATTCAACAGTACGAGCTGGTTTTCCCTCTTCAAAAGCTTCTTTTAAACGAACTAAAATTTCATGCTCATATACAGCTTCTTTATCTTTTTGTCTTGCTAACTTCGCAACTCGTTCGATACGCTTATCAACAGATTCCAAATCCGCTAAGATTAGTTCTAAGTTAATTGTTTCAATGTCATCAATTGGATCTACTTTTCCTGAAACGTGCGTAATATTTTCATCTTCAAAACAACGAACAACTTGGCAAATTGCATCTACTTGACGAATGTGAGATAAGAATTTATTTCCTAACCCTTCACCTTTACTCGCACCTTTTACGATACCTGCAATATCAGTAAATTCAAATACAGTCGGAACAGTTTTTTTCGGTTCTACTAATTCCGTTAATTTATTTAAACGCTCATCTGGTACTTCTACAATCCCTACGTTTGGATCGATTGTACAGAATGGATAGTTCGCAGATTCTGCTCCTGCTTGTGTAATTGCATTAAATAAAGTGGACTTACCTACGTTAGGTAATCCAACAATCCCAGCCGTTAATCCCATATTTTTCACTCCTATGTCTCAATCTTTCATCATTATAGATAGTAACGAAAAAAATGACAAGTTTCCACCAAATGAAAAAAAGCAACGGCTGTCTACTGCAGCTGTTGCTTTTTCACTATTCTTCGTGCTTCACAAGTATTTTTTTCACCTTGCGATCAAACTCTCTTCGAGGAATCATTACCGAATGGTCACACCCCTCGCACTTAACGCGGATATCCATTCCCATACGAATAATCTTCCAGCGATTTTCACCACATGGATGGGCTTTCTTCATTTCCACAACATCGTACAAGTTATATTGCTTTTGCTCCATTCTCTAAATCCCTCCCACTATTAAATTGCTTTTTCACTAACTAATTCTTCGCGACTATATAAAACCATACGTGGGTATGGAATTTCAATTCCATGTAAATCAAGACGATTTTTAATCTCTTTGCGAAGAGCCCTCGCAATAACTGCATGCTGCATCGGCTCAACTTCAGCAATAACACGTAATACAACTTCAGACGCTGCCAATGTTTGAACACCTAGCAATTGAGGTGTTGTTACCATTTTCTCATATTTTTCTGGTAATTCTACTAATAAATCTTCAATAACTTGCTCCGCTCGTACTATATCACTTTCATAAGAAATAGATACATCAACAAATGCTACACTATTACTAACGGAAAAGTTCGTTACTTGTACAATACTACCATTTGGTATTATATGAATTTCACCTGTCCAGCTTTTCATCTTCGTTGTACGTAGTCCAATTTCCAAAACAGTTCCTTCAAATTGACCTATTCTTACATAATCACCTACTGAAAATTGATCCTCTAACAGAATAAATAATCCTGTAATAACATCTTTAACTAAACTTTGTGCACCAAAACCGACTGCTAAACCAATTACCCCAGCACCGGCTAATAAACCTGACGCATTAATATCAAACACACCTAAAATCGCAATTAACATAATGAACATAACAACGTATGCCACAATATTTTCAAGCAACTTCGCTACCGTAACTGTACGACGTTCTGAAATTTGAATCGGCGAACGGCTTCCCATACGAAACGCATTTCGTACAATTGCCCTTGCAACTCGCACAACGATTGCACCAAGTATTAAAATAACGATTATTTTTAGTGACTTCACACCTATATTCGTCCAATCAATGGACTCAAACCATTTCAACGCTAAATCCATGTCCCTCTACCTCTCTAGCTAAAATTTCTTTTTAGTTATCCTTCTTATTGTATCAGAACTCTCTCTGATTTCTGAAAAAAATTTATGACTTTAATTCCATTTGTTAACTTCCATTCAGGTATAAAATGAAACGAATATATATATACTAGTACTATTATTTCCGTTTTCATTCACAGTTTGTAAAAAGTATGCACTTATAATTTTCCATTTCACACACCATATAACATATTGTGAAAATTTATTAAAAGGATGGGTGCTTCATGAATATTAGAAGTTTTCGCTTACCTTTTTTTGAAAAAGAAACTCAAAATGTTATGCATCATGACTTAGAAGCCTCTGAGACAATCAGTAATTTCTTACTTTCCTATATTCCCATTAAGACTAATATACCACTCATTCTCGTTTGTATCGGAACAGACCGTTCCACCGGTGATGCACTTGGTCCATTAGTTGGTACTAAACTAGAACAAATTGAAATCAAAAACCTTCAAGTATTCGGCACACTAGACGAACCAATACATGCACTAAATCTAGAAGAGAAAATTCAGAATATACAGAAAGAAAATCCTGCTTCATTTATTATTGCTGTTGATGCATGTTTAGGAAAATCTCAAAGTATCGGTTCTATAACTACCGGAAAGGGCCCCAGTAAACCTGGAGCTGCGATGAATAAGAAATTACCTGAAATTGGTGATTTGCATATTCATGGCATCGTAAATTTAAATGGTTTCATGGAGTTTTTCGTACTTCAAAATACAAGACTAAGTTTAGTCATGAAGATGGCCGATGTAATTGCACAAAGTATAAAAGAAACCGATCAAAAATTATCTGCATTAAAAAAAGCAAACCATCTATAAACAATAAGATGGTTTGCTTTTTAATTTCCCTTTGATAATAATTCTAAAATTCGATTTAAATCTTCTTTATTAAAAAATTCGATTTCGATTTTACCTTTTTCTTTTTTCGTCTCTTTAATTTTTACATCCGTACCAAACTTTTCTCTTAAAAACGTTTCACGCTCTACAAAAAATATATTTCTTTCTTTTTTCACTTGTTGTGTTTCACGTGAAACACGTTGATTAATTTCCTGGACAATTTGTTCCAATTGGCGAACATTCAGTCCTTCTTTTTCAATTCGCTTCAATAAAGATTTCAACTGTTCTTCATCTTTTATTGTAAGTAAAGTTCTTCCATGAGCCATTGAAAGTTGACCGTTTGCAATCATATCTTGAACGAATGAAGGGAGGCTTAACAAACGAGTATAATTTGCGATATAAGGCCTGCTTTTACCAAGACGTTTTGCTAATTGTTCTTGTGTTACATTTAGCTCGTTCATTAACATCTGATATGCCATTGCCTCTTCCATAGGATTTAAATCTTCTCGTTGTAAGTTTTCAAGCAAAGCAAATTCCATCATTTGCTGCTCATTTAATTGCCTTACGACAGCAGGCACTTTCTCAAGTCCGGCCTCTTTAGCAGCACGATATCTTCTTTCACCTGCAACTATTTCATATCCTTTAATACTCTTTCGAGCAATTAAAGGTTGCAATATACCGTGCTCTTTAATAGAAGCCGCTAATTCCTGAATCGCTTCTTTATTGAAATGTTTACGTGGTTGATATGGATTCGGCCTTAATTCAGTTACTATAATCTCCTGAATCGTTTCTTCTTCTTTCACATCTAAATCTGGAAAAAACACGTTGATTCCTCTTCCTAATCCCTTAGCCACCTGCAATCACTTCCTCTGCTAAATCTAAATATACTTCTGCTCCTCTTGATTTAGCGTCATACTGCATAATTGGTTTTCCATGACTTGGTGCCTCACTTAAGCGAACATTACGAGGAATAATCGAACGATATACTTTATCCCTAAAGTATTTTTTCACTTCATCTATAACTTGAATTCCTAAATTTGTACGAGCATCCAACATCGTTAACAATACACCTTGAATTGCTAAATTTTTATTTAAATGCTTTTGCACAAGTCGAACTGTATTTAATAGCTGACTTAACCCTTCCAGCGCGTAATATTCACACTGTACAGGAATAATAACAGAATCTGCTGCTGTTAATGCATTAATCGTTAATAACCCTAAGGATGGGGGACAGTCAATAATAATATACTCATATTCATCACGAATTGGCTGTAACGCTCTTTGCAAGCGTACTTCCCGGGAAATGGTTGGTACCAATTCAATTTCAGCACCAGCCAATTGAATTGTAGCGGGTAGAACATCTAAGTTTTCAGTTGCGGTTTTCCGTATGGCACCTTGAACATCTGCATCTTCTACAAGAACATTATAAATACATTGATCTAATTCAGACTTTTCAATCCCTACACCAGTCGTTGCATTTCCTTGAGCATCAATATCTACGAGAAGGACTTTTTTTCCTACTTGTGCCAATCCAGCCCCTAAATTAACGGATGTTGTTGTTTTTCCAACACCGCCTTTTTGATTAGCAATAGCAATGATTTTTCCCATGATGTCACCTACTTTCAACCTTTCTTTCTTATTCTAGAAACAATTACGTTTATTGTAACATGAAATAAAAGTTTTTCTTTTACGTCCTTATTAAACTTCAAAATTTATTTCTAAACTCCTTCTTGCTTTAACAAGAAAATATAGTAAAAGAGACCTCTCCAATAGGATAAGGTCTCTAGCACGTAATTATTTTTTCTTCGGAATTTTAATCGTAATTTGATAGTATTCATCAAACTCTTCTTCCGCAGAATTAACATTCAAACCACTATTAGCAACCATTTGTAATGATTGTCTAATCGTGTTCATAGCAATTCTCGCATCTCGACTTACTGCTTTTTGCTTCGCTTTGCGCTTTGGTTTTACTTCTTCTAGTAACTTTGCAATTCGTTCTTCTGTTTGCTTTACATTCAATTGCTTCTCCACAATCTCTTGTAAAACCTTCAGTTGTAATTCCTCATTTTTCAAAGGAATAAGGGCGCGAGCATGCCGTTCTGTAATACTTTTTTCTAATAATGCACTTTTGATTTCTTCAGGCAATTTTAATAATCGCAATTTATTTGCGACTGTCGATTGTCCTTTTCCAAGTCGTTGTGCCAATGCTTCTTGTGTTAAATTATGTAACTCAATCAGCTTTTGATATGCCACAGCTTCCTCAATTGCTGTTAATTCCTCACGTTGCAAATTTTCAATTAACGCTACAGAAGCTGTCTCAGTATCATTTAAATTCTTTATTATTGCAGGAACTTTTTCCCACCCTAACTTTGTTGCTGCGCGGAAACGCCTTTCCCCGGCAATAATCTCGTACTTATCATCCTCATACTGTCTCACAACAATCGGCTGGATAAGCCCATGTGTACGAATCGTTAATGCTAGCTCCTCAATACGTGCATCATCAAAAACTGTTCGTGGTTGATAACGGTTAGGGGTAATGTTTACTATCGGAATTTCCTGTATTTCTTCATATACCTTTTTAGCTATTTCTTCATGGCTTTCGTCTTGTAATTCGAATTCGCTCTCTTTATCTCCAAAGCCAAATAAACGAGAAAACGTATTTTTCATACATATTCCACCACCTTTTAGGCCTATTGACTGTTCTACATAAAATGTTTCCTATGAAACATTTACGTTTTCATTTATATAATTTAATCTTACGTCTAATAAGATTTATTTTTCAATAGGTAATTTATTGGGCGTTCCCGGTTTGCGTGGATATTTCTTTGGTGTCTTGCGCTTTTTCTCGATTAATAAAATATTACGCTCACTTTCTTCAAACGGTAATTGGAACGTAGACATTTCTTTCAATTCTCCGCCAAGTACCTCTAAAGCATATTTGCCATTTTCGATTTCTTCGTTAGCCGCTGCGCCTTTCATTGCAATGAATGTTCCCCCTACTTTTACAAGTGGTAAACATAGCTCACTTAATACAGAAAGACGTGCAACTGCACGTGCCATTACAATATCGTATGCTTCACGTACACCTTCTTTTTTTCCAAATGTTTCAGCACGATCATGACAAAATGCAACATCACTTAATTCTAACTTTTGCGCTAAGTGATTTAAGAAATTAATACGTTTTTGTAATGAATCTACAATTGTTACTTTTAAGTGCGGGAAACAGATTTTTAAAGGGATACTTGGGAATCCAGCTCCTGCTCCAACATCACAAATAGAAAATGGTTTCGAAAAATCATAATAAAAAGCCGCTGTAACAGAATCAAAAAAGTGTTTTAAGTATACTTCTTCTTTCTCCGTAATAGCCGTTAAGTTCATTTTTTCATTCCACTCTACTAATGTTTCAAAATAGATTTCGAACTGCTCTAACTGTCTAGAAGAGAGGGAAATACCCTTCTCTTCTAGCATAGATTGAAATTGTTCTATGTTCATCTAGCAATATCCCCTTACTATGTTATTGGTTCGATACTCGTGCAATTTTTCCTTGTTCAATGTAAATAAGTAAAATGGAAACATCAGCTGGATTTACGCCAGAAATACGTGAAGCTTGCCCCATTGAAAGCGGACGAACATCTTTCAATTTCTGTCTCGCTTCTGAGGCAAGGCTAGAAATCGCATCATAATCAATATCCACAGGAATTTTTTTGCTTTCCATTTTCTTCATACGTTCTACTTGCTGTAAAGATTTTTCAATGTATCCTTCGTACTTGGTCTGAATTTCAACTTGTTCCGTAATTTCATCACTTAATGCTACTTCACTTGGTACTAAAAGATGAATATGCTCATATGTCACTTCTGGACGACGTAATAAGTCACTTGCACGTATTCCATCTTTCAATTCACTTCCGCCAATACTACGAATTAATTCTTGAACTTCAGGACGCGGTTTAATAAAAATACTCTCTAATCGTTCCTTTTCCTGTTCAATTTGTAGTTTTTTATTTGTAAATCTCTCATAACGATCTTCTTTAATTAAACCAATTTCACGCCCAACCTCAGTTAGACGAAGATCTGCATTATCATGGCGTAATAATAAACGATATTCTGCACGAGACGTTAATAAACGGTATGGTTCATTTGTGCCTTTTGTTACAAGGTCATCAATTAAAACACCAATATATGCATCAGCGCGACCTAAAATAACTTCTTTTTTACCTAAAGAACGACATGCTGCATTAATTCCAGCCATAAGCCCTTGTCCTGCCGCTTCTTCGTAACCAGAAGTTCCATTAATTTGTCCTGCTGTATATAAATTTTTAATTTTTTTCGTTTCAAGTGTTGGCCATAGTTGAGTTGGTACGATCGCATCATATTCAATTGCATAACCCGTACGCATCATTTCAACATTTTCCAGGCCAGGAATTGTTCTAAGCATTGCACGCTGTACATCTTCTGGTAAGCTCGTCGATAAGCCTTGTACATATACTTCTTGTGTATTACGTCCTTCTGGCTCTAAGAAAATTTGATGACGTGGTTTATCATTAAATCTTACTACCTTGTCTTCAATTGAAGGGCAATATCTAGGCCCTGTTCCTTTAATCATACCAGAATACATAGCTGAGCGATGTAAGTTTTCATCTATTAAGCGATGTGTTTCTGTACTTGTATACGTTAACCAACATGGAATTTGATCCATAATAAATTTTGTCGTTTCAAAAGAGAAAGCACGTGGCTTATCATCACCTGGTTGAATTTCTGTTTTACTATAATCAATCGTATTACTGTTTACACGCGGAGGTGTACCTGTTTTAAATCTAACAAGATCAAAACCAAGTTCCTCTAAGTGTTCAGATAATGTAATAGATGGTTGCTGATTATTTGGACCACTTGAATATTTTAAATCTCCCATAATAATCTCACCACGTAAAAATGTTCCCGTTGTAATTACAACTGTTTTCGCTGTGTATTCAGCACCAGCTTGCGTAATTACCCCTTTACATACACCATCTTCAACAATTAAACGCTCTACCAGACCTTGAAACAACGTTAAGTTTGGTGTTTCTTCAATTGTTTTCTTTAATTCATGCTGGTAAGAGAATTTATCAGCTTGTGCACGAAGCGCGCGTACAGCTGGTCCTTTACCCGTATTTAACATACGCATTTGAATATGTGTTTTATCAATATTGCGTCCCATTTCTCCGCCTAATGCATCAATTTCACGAACAACAATCCCTTTTGCTGGTCCACCAACAGAAGGGTTACATGGCATGAACGCTACCATATCTAAGTTAATTGTTAACATTAATGTTTTTGAGCCCATTCGTGCTGCCGCAAGACCAGCTTCACATCCTGCATGACCTGCACCGATTACTATGACATCATATAAACCGGCATTGTATCCCATTGTTTATTCCTCCTAATAACCTCTATCTTACTAAATCATCTCTGATTAAAGTTTTACTTTATTTTCCTAAACAAAATTGAGAGAACAATTGGTCAATTAAGCTTTCATGGACAGTATCACCAGTAATTTCACCAAGTATTTCCCAAGCTCTTGTTAAATCAATTTGAACCATATCAATCGGAACACCATTTTCTATCGCTTCAATTGCATCGTTAATTGTTCTTCCTGCTTGTGTTAATAATCCGATATGTCTCGCATTAGACACGTATGTCATATCCGCAGAATCAATTGTTCCTTCAAAGAATAAATCAGCTATTGCCTTTTCAAGCTCATCTATTCCTTGCTCCTCAATTAAAGATGTTGTAATAACACGATTGCCTACCGCTAAATCTGTAACACGTTCCATATCAATTTCTTGCGGTAAATCTGTCTTATTTACAATAACAATGAAATCTTTTCCTTGTACGGCACGGAATAGATCCTCATCTTCATTTGTTAAAGCCTCGCTATAATTCACTACAATTAACACTAAGTCTGCTTGGCTCATCATTTCCTTCGAACGCTCTACACCAATTCGTTCAACAATATCTTCCGTTTCACGAATTCCGGCTGTATCTATAAGTTTAAGTGGTACACCACGCACATTAACGTACTCTTCAATAACATCACGAGTTGTTCCTGCAATATCAGTTACAATTGCCTTTTTCTCCTGAACAAGACTATTCAATAGCGATGATTTCCCAACGTTAGGTCTACCGATAATCGCGGTAGAAATACCTTCACGTAAAATCTTTCCTTGCTTCGATGTTTCTAATATCTTTGCAATTTCAGCACGGACATGTGTAGCTTTCTCAATTAAAATATTATGCGTCATCTCTTCTACATCATCATATTCTGGGTAATCTATATTCACCTCAATATGAGCTAATGTTTCTAATATTTCTTGACGCAGATGGCCGATTAATTTAGATAATCGTCCTTCCATTTGGTTAATCGCTACATTCATAGCACGATCTGTTTTCGCACGGATTAAGTCCATAACAGCTTCTGCTTGTGACAAATCAATACGTCCATTTAAAAAAGCACGTTTTGTAAATTCACCAGGCTCTGCCAGTCGTACTCCTTGCGCTAAAATAAGCTGTAATACTTTATTTACCGAAACAAGTCCACCATGACAGTTAATTTCTACTATATTTTCACGCGTAAAAGTCCTTGGTGCACGCATAATGGACACCATAACTTCTTCAATAACTTGATTTGTATCTAAATCGACAATATGACCATAATGAATTGTATGAGAAGAAACCTGTGTTAAATCCTTCCCTTTAAAAATACGATCGACTTTCTCAATCGCATCATCCCCACTTACTCGAACAATGGCAATTGCACCTTCCCCAAGTGCTGTGGAAATTGCGGCAATTGTATCAAATTCCATGTCCTTTCACCTCACTTGCTTATTTATCTCTATTTCAACATGAATTTTTTCCGTCACTAAATTATTAGGATACCATAACGAACCTATCTACAAAAGAATAATAACTCATTTTATTATGTCCTTATGTAAAAAACACTAAACTTATTCACAGTGGATAAGTTTAGTGTTTTTTAGTTATCCACATTTATTTTCTCCTCAAAAAAACCGGCACTCAATTGAGTAACCGGTCACTTGGAAGATATTACAACATACCGATGTGGTTCTTTTCCTTCAGAAGTTGTAATGATATTTTGATGATTAGATAATGCTTGGTGAATAATTTTTCGTTCGAAAGAAGGCATTGGTTCTAGAACAACTCTTTTTTTCGTACTCACTACTTGTTTTGCTAATCGATAGGAAAGAGATTCTAACGTATTTTTTCTTTTACTACGATAGTTTTCAGCATCCAGTGTAATACCAATATATTGCTTTGTATTACGGTTCGCAACAAGTTTTGTTAAATATTGTAAAGAATTCAACGTATTCCCTCTTTTACCAATTAAAACACCAATATTTTCACCAGAAATTGTAAATTCAACTTCGCGTCCTTTTACAATTTTTCTAATCTCAACTTCCACACCCATATTTTGAATAACATTTTTTAAATATTCTTCACATTCTTGGATTGGATCTTTTTTCAATACAACTTCTACAACAGCGGGGCGATTACCAAATAAACCCAGGAACCCCCTCTTACCCTCATCGATAATATTTATATCTACTCGATCTTTCGAAGCATTTAATTGTCTTAAAGCATCTTGTACTGCCAGCTCGACTGTTTGTCCTTTAGCAGTAATCATACTCACTTGCTTGATCCTCCTGCCTTACTAGCCTTAATTTCAGGCCCTTTGATCATATACATTTGAGCGATACCAAAGATATTACCAACTACCCAGTACAATGATAGTGCTGCTGGGAAGTTAATTGCAAAGACTAAAATCATAATTGGCATAAGCCAAATCATCATTGCCATTTGCGGATTTTGTCCAGCCGTTCCTGCCATTGCAAGCTTTTGCTGAATAAACGTCGTAATAGCTGCAACAATTGGAAGGATATAGAACGGATCCGCCTGTCCTAAATCGAACCATAAAAATGTATGTTCACTAATTGCTGTTGTTCTCATAATCGCATGATAAAACGCGAATAAAATAGGCATCTGAACAAATATTGGTAAACATCCTGCTAATGGGTTTACACCATTCTTTTGATATAACTGCATCATTTCTTGTTGTAGTTTTTGCTGTGTTGCTTGATCTTTAGAACTATATTTCTCTTTTAATTTCACCATTTCTGGTTGTAACGCCTGCATTGCTTTCGTACTCTTCGTTTGTTTAATCATTAATGGTAATAATGCAAAACGAATGATAAGAGTTGTAACAACGATTGCTAAACCGTAATTACTACCAAATAATTCTGCAAAATACGTGATTAACTGAGAAAGCGGGTATACGAAATATTCATTCCAAATCCCAGTGCTTTTCGGTGTAATCGGTTGATTTGTTTCACTACAGCCGGTAGCAATTGCCATTAGCATAATAACCATGGCTAATAAACCTATTTTCTTTTTCAAAGCCTGCTCCTCCTTGTTTCGGTATGTATATAGTGTAATTCATTTCCTTACGCTACTTTTTTATTCTTTTCATACCAGAGCGTTTAAAGACATGAATTAAGCTTTTCTTTAACTCTTCATATGTCATCTCTGCACAAGGCTTCCTTGCTATTATAACAAAATCTTTTCCAGAATCTATCTCATCTTTTAATTCTATAATCGATTGGCGAATCATACGCTTAATTCGATTACGCACTACTGCATTTCCTATTTTCTTACTAACAGAAAGACCAATGCGAAAATGCGGCTGTTTTTCTTTATCTAATTTGTATACAACAAACTGGCGATTGGCATTCGATTGTCCTTTTTGGAAAACAGCCTGGAATTCATCATTCTTTTTTATACGATTTTTTTTCTTCATATCATTTGACACTCCTGTATTTCATCAGCGGAAACTCATTATTATTAGAAAAAAAGACCACTGAACGATCAGTGGTCTACGCAGATAATACTTTTCTTCCTTTACGACGACGAGCTGCTAGCACTTTACGTCCGTTTGCTGTGCTCATACGGCTGCGGAAACCATGTACTTTGCTGCGCTTACGTTTATTTGGTTGGTAAGTTCTTTTCATTATATGACACCTCCCTGAGGAATATCTGTTAAAGACAGTCTAATAAATTATAGTAAATCAAATAGGAAAATGTCAATGGTTCTCGAAATTTTCATCAAATATTCATTTTTAACCTATTCACAAACTTTTTCACAGTACCTATATTTCCTTGTGGATAAATATATTTTCTCTTTTTTGTATCCACAAACTCTTTTTTTACTTTTACACAGTATATCGTATTGTGGACAAGTTTATTCCACAAGGTATTGATTTTGTGGATAACTTTCTTAAATTCATTGCTATAGCTGCTTTTTTTTGATATTATAGTTGTGTTTTCACTTTGAATAAGTTTTCCACACCTTTATTTTATCCACAATTTGTGTATAACATGTGGATAGTTTAAATCACATGTGAGTAAATAGTTGTCCACATGTGTTATTTTGTCGAAAACTCTATCTCGGATACTAACGACGTTTTTATATTTTAAAATACGTTTCGTATAAATATGCATTAGAAGTATTTACAGGTTGTACAATTGTTGCACAACCTTATTCTTTTACCATCTTTGTAAAGGAGGGACACCTTTGGAAAATATCTCTGATTTATGGAATAGTGCCTTAAAAGAATTAGAAAAAAAGGTAAGCAAGCCAAGTTATGAAACCTGGTTAAAATCAACAACTGCTCATAACTTAAAAAAAGATGTATTAACTATTACAGCTCCAAATGAATTCGCTCGTGACTGGCTAGAATCTCATTATTCGGAACTAATCTCCGAAACACTTTATGATTTAACAGGGGCAAAACTAGCTATTCGTTTTATCATTCCCCAAAGTCAGGCAGAAGAGGATATAGATCTCCCTTCTGTTAAGCAAAAACACGCACATGATGAGTCTAATCACTTACCACAGAGTATGTTAAACCCAAAATATACATTTGATACATTTGTTATTGGCTCTGGTAATCGTTTTGCACATGCTGCTTCTTTAGCTGTAGCTGAAGCACCAGCTAAAGCCTATAATCCGCTCTTTATTTACGGGGGCGTTGGACTTGGAAAAACACATTTAATGCACGCAATTGGGCATTATGTAATTGAACACAACCCAAATGCAAAAGTTGTATATTTATCATCTGAAAAATTTACAAATGAATTTATTAATTCAATTCGTGATAATAAAGCTGTCGATTTTCGTAATAAATATCGTAATGTAGATGTCTTATTGATAGATGATATTCAATTTCTTGCTGGAAAAGAACAAACACAGGAAGAGTTTTTCCATACATTTAATGCGTTACATGAAGAAAGTAAACAAATTGTGATTTCAAGCGATAGACCACCAAAAGAAATCCCAACTTTAGAAGATCGCCTTCGTTCTCGCTTTGAATGGGGGTTAATTACGGACATTACGCCACCAGATTTAGAAACTAGAATCGCAATTTTACGTAAAAAAGCAAAAGCAGAAGGTCTTGATATACCAAATGAAGTTATGCTTTATATCGCAAATCAAATCGATTCAAATATTCGTGAACTAGAGGGTGCACTTATTCGAGTTGTAGCTTATTCATCTTTAATTAATAAAGATATGAATGCTGATTTAGCGGCTGAAGCGCTTAAAAATATTATTCCAAACTCTATACCTAGAATTATTTCTATTTCTGATATTCAAAAGGCTGTTGGGGGCGTCTATCAAGTAAAATTAGAAGATTTCAAAGCAAAAAAACGGACAAAATCCGTTGCATTCCCTCGCCAAATTGCGATGTATTTATCACGTGAACTTACGGACTCATCTTTGCCAAAAATAGGTGAAGAATTTGGTGGCCGCGATCATACAACAGTAATCCATGCTCACGAAAAAATTTCGAAGCTATTAAAAACGGATACTCAATTACAAAAACACGTTGAAGAAGTTAAGGATATTTTAAAATAGTAGTAGCTGAATAGTGTGAATAACTTAGCTTATTTTACGCACAGTCTATCCACATGTAGATAGACTGTTTTTACATCTTTAAACAGGGTTATCCACATATCCACAAGCCCTAGTACTATTACTACTACTTTTATATCTTTATTAAATAAATAAAATCTTATACTTACCGGAGGTTTTTCGTTATGCGTTTTACAATACAAAAAGACTATCTTGTAAGAAGTGTACAAGATGTAATGAAGGCAGTTTCTTCTCGTACAACAATTCCAATTCTTACAGGGATTAAAGTTGTAGCAACTGAAGAAGGAGTTACTTTAACAGGTAGTGATGCAGACATCTCTATCGAATCATTTATCCCAGTCGAAGATGCTGGAAAAGAAATTGTGGAAATTGAACAAGCAGGAAGTATTATTTTACAAGCAAAATATTTTAGTGAGATCGTAAAAAAATTACCTAAAGAAACTGTCGAAATTTCTGTGGAAAATCATTTTATGACAAAAATAAAATCTGGAAAATCAGAGTTCAACTTAAATGGTTTAGATGCTGCTGAATATCCGTTATTACCACAAATCGAAGAACATCATGTATTTAAGATTCCAACAGATTTACTAAAGCACATGATTCGTCAAACAGTATTTGCAGTTTCAAGTTCTGAAACAAGACCGATCTTGACAGGTGTAAACTGGAAGGTATATAACAGCGAGCTAACTTGTATTGCAACAGATAGTCACAGACTAGCACTTCGTAAAGCAAAAATCGAAGGGTATAATATTGCCGATGAATTTCAAGCGAATGTCGTTATTCCTGGTAAGAGCTTAAGTGAATTAAGTAAAATTCTAGATGAATCTGAAGAAATGGTAGATATCGTTATTACGGAGTATCAAGTATTATTCCGTACAAAACATTTATTATTCTTCTCAAGATTATTAGAAGGAAATTATCCAGATACAACGCGTTTAATTCCAGCTGAAAGTAAAACTGATATATTTGTAAATACAAAAGAATTTTTACAAGCGATTGATCGTGCGTCGCTGTTAGCAAGAGATGGTCGTAACAACGTTGTTAAATTATCGACATTAGAACAACAGATGTTAGAGATTTCTTCGAATGCACCAGAAATCGGAAAAGTAGTAGAAGAGGTTCAATGTGAAAATGTAGATGGCGAAGAATTAAAAATATCTTTTAGTGCAAAATATATGATGGACGCATTAAAGGCTTTAGACAGTACAGAAATTAAAGTTAGTTTTACTGGAGCGATGAGACCGTTTTTAATTCGCACAGTAAATGATAATTCCATTATCCAATTAATTTTACCAGTCCGTACTTACTAAGTAAGGATTAAGGGTTGCTAGTGTAAAGGTACTAGTGACCCTTATTTGATTTGTGGGGTATTACTTTCCTAATGCTAGTTTATTTAGTACAATGAAAGAATGAACACTTTCAGAAAGTGAGCGATTTTATGAAACTTATTAAGATTTCAACAGAATACATTACACTAGGACAATTTTTAAAGTTAGCTGATGTAATTGATACAGGTGGCGCTGTGAAATGGTTCTTACAAGAATATGAAGTATACGTGAATCAAGAACTTGAAAATAGAAGAGGCCGAAAGTTATATGCAAATGATATTGTTGAAATTCCGGGAAGCGGAACTTTCCAAGTTCAGGCATAAAGGGGGATCCCTTTGTTTATTACAGAAATACAATTAAAAAACTATCGCAATTATGAGCATTTAGAGCTTTCCTTTGAGGATAAAGTCAATGTAATTATTGGTGAAAATGCGCAAGGGAAAACGAATCTGATGGAAGCTATTTATGTATTGGCGATGGCGAAATCTCATAGAACTTCGAACGATCGTGAACTCATTCGTTGGGATGAGGATTATGGTAATATAAAAGGTAGATTACAAAGGCGAAATAGTTCAGTATCCTTAGAATTAAATATTTCAAAAAAAGGTAAAAAGGCAAAGTTAAATCAGTTAGAACAACAAAAATTGAGCCAGTATATTGGTGAAATGAATGTTGTTATGTTTGCCCCAGAAGATTTAAATCTTGTAAAAGGAAGCCCTCAAGTACGAAGACGCTTTTTGGATATGGAACTTGGACAAATAGCTCCGGTCTATTTGTATGAATTAAGTCAATATCAAAAGGTACTCACGCAACGAAATCATTTACTTAAGAAGATGCAAGGGAATAGTAAAAATGAGGAAACTATGTTGGATGTATTTACACTTCAACTTATTGAGCATGGTGCAAAAATTTTGCGAAAACGTTTTGAGTTTTTGCATTTACTACAAGAATGGGCTGCTCCAATTCATCGCGGAATTAGCAGGGGATTAGAGGAGTTAGAAATCGTTTATAAACCAAGTGTAGATGTATCAGAATCAATGGATTTGTCGAAAATAAAAGAAGTATACTATGAAAGTTTTCAATCTGTGAAACAACGTGAAATTTTTCGGGGTACAACTTTACTTGGTCCTCATCGTGATGATTTACAATTCTTCGTTAATAGTAAAAATGTTCAAGTCTTTGGTTCACAAGGACAACAACGAACAACCGCACTATCCCTAAAATTGGCTGAAATTGAATTGATATACTCAGAGGTTAAGGAATATCCAATTCTTTTACTAGATGATGTGTTATCAGAATTAGATGATTATCGTCAATCGCATCTGCTAAATACAATTCAAGGAAAAGTACAAACCTTTGTGACAACGACGAGTGTCGAGGGAATTGAACATGAAACATTGAAAGAAGCGAAAACAATTCATGTAACGAACGGCACGGTAGATTGTGAAATAGACAGAAAATAATTTCTGTTTAAATGGAAAAGTAGGTGATCTTTGTGTCAATGGAACAAAAGCAAATACAGGAAAATGCATATGATGAAAGTCAGATTCAGGTGTTAGAAGGACTGGAGGCAGTTCGAAAGCGTCCTGGTATGTATATCGGTTCTACAAGTGGAAAAGGTCTTCATCACCTCGTGTGGGAAATTGTTGATAACAGTATTGATGAAGCTTTAGCAGGATATTGTGATGAAATTAATGTCAGTATTGAAGAAGATAATAGTATTGTTGTAACAGATGATGGTCGTGGTATCCCTGTTGGTATACAAGAAAAAATGGGACGTCCTGCTGTAGAAGTTATTATGACGGTACTCCATGCCGGTGGTAAATTTGGCGGTGGTGGTTATAAAGTTTCTGGTGGTTTGCATGGTGTAGGTGCATCTGTTGTAAATGCTTTATCAACAGAATTAGAGGTATTTGTACATCGAGATGGAAAAATACACTATCAAAAATATGAACGTGGGGTCCCGGCTGCGGATTTAAAAGTAATAGGTGAAACTGATCGTACAGGAACGATCACACGCTTTAAGCCAGATTCAGAAATTTTTACAGAGACGACAGAATACGAATTTGATACATTAGCGACTCGTATGCGTGAGTTGGCGTTTTTAAATCGTAATATTAAATTAACAATTGAAGATAAGCGTGAACATAAGCAAAAGAAAGAATTCCATTATGAAGGTGGAATTAAATCATATGTTGAACATTTAAATCGTTCAAAACAACCGATTCATGAGGAACCTGTATATGTTGATGGTTCAAAAGATGGGATTCAGGTTGAGGTTGCTCTTCAATATAACGAAGGCTATACAAATCATATTTATTCATTTACAAATAATATTCATACGTATGAAGGCGGTACACATGAGGTAGGTTTTAAGACTGCTCTAACACGTGTAATTAACGATTATGGTCGTAAAAATAATATTTTAAAAGATGCGGATAGTAATTTAACTGGTGAGGATGTTCGTGAAGGCTTAACAGCAATCGTGTCAATTAAGCATCCAAATCCACAATTTGAAGGACAAACAAAGACGAAACTTGGAAATAGTGAAGCGAGAACGATTACAGAGTCTGTATTCTCAGAGGCGTTTGAAAAGTTCTTACTAGAAAATCCCAATGTTGCACGTAAAATTATAGATAAAGGGACTATGGCAGCACGTGCACGTGTAGCGGCTAAAAAGGCTCGTGAACTAACGCGCCGAAAGAGTGCTCTAGAAGTTTCAAGTTTACCAGGGAAGCTAGCTGATTGTTCTTCTAAAGATCCAGCAATTAGCGAAATTTATATCGTGGAGGGTGACTCTGCGGGCGGATCTGCAAAACAAGGACGCGATCGTCATTTTCAAGCGATTTTACCACTGAAGGGTAAAATTATTAACGTTGAAAAGGCACGTTTAGATAAGATTTTATCAAATGATGAAGTTCGTACAATTATTACAGCAATCGGTACAAATATTGGTGGGGATTTTGCTATTGAAAAAGCTCGCTATCATAAAGTTATTATTATGACAGATGCCGATGTTGATGGTGCACATATTCGTACCCTATTATTAACGTTCTTCTATCGTTATATGCGCCAAATCATTGAGTGTGGATATATATATATCGCACAGCCACCGTTGTTTAAAATACAACAAGGTAAAAAAATTCAATATGCTTATAACAATAAAGAACTTGAAAAAATACTAGCTGAATTACCAGCTCAACCTAAGCCTGGGATTCAGCGTTATAAAGGTCTAGGGGAAATGAATCCAACTCAGCTGTGGGAGACGACAATGGACCCAGAAGTACGTTCGTTACTTCAAGTTTCCCTTCAAGATGCAATTGAAGCGGATGAAACATTTGAAATTTTGATGGGTGATAAAGTAGAGCCACGTCGTAACTTTATCCAAGAAAATGCAAAATACGTGAAAAACCTTGATATTTAAGTGAGTAATGACAGGAATCTAAGTATTCCTGTCTTCTACATATAAATCAATGTATGTGTAACGGAAATGTAAGAGGAGGTGCTCGTTGATGTCAGACAATCAACAACAAGCACGAATTCGAGAAATTAATATTAGTCATGAAATGCGTACCTCATTTTTAGATTACGCAATGAGTGTTATCGTGTCTCGTGCATTACCAGATGTTCGTGATGGATTAAAACCAGTTCATCGTAGGGTTTTATATGCGATGAATGATTTAGGAATTACAGCTGATAAAGCATATAAGAAGTCGGCGCGTATTGTCGGCGAAGTAATTGGTAAGTATCACCCGCATGGTGATTCAGCTGTTTATGAAACAATGGTACGTATGGCACAAGATTTTAGTCAACGTTACATGCTTGTTGATGGACATGGTAATTTCGGTTCTGTTGATGGAGATTCAGCGGCAGCAATGCGTTATACAGAAGCAAGAATGTCTAAGATTTCTATGGAATTAATACGCGATATTACAAAGAATACAATTGATTATCAAGATAACTACGATGGTTCTGAAAGAGAGCCAGTTGTATTACCAGCGCGTTTCCCTAACTTATTAGTCAATGGTACGACGGGTATTGCGGTTGGTATGGCAACAAACATTCCACCGCATCAACTTGGAGAAGTAATTGATGGTGTGTTGGCATTAAGTCATAACCCTGATATCACTATCGCGGAATTAATGGAATATATTCCTGGACCAGACTTCCCAACTTCAGGTTTAATCTTAGGGCGAAGTGGAATTCGAAGAGCTTACGAAACAGGTCGCGGTTCTATTATACTTCGTGCTAAAGTTGAAATTGAAGAGAGAGCAAATGGTAAACAAACTATTATCGTAACAGAACTACCTTATCAAGTTAATAAGGCGCGATTAATTGAAAAAATCGCAGAACTAGTTCGTGATAAGAAAATTGAAGGTATTACAGATTTACGTGATGAATCAGATCGAAATGGTATGCGTATTGTTATGGAAGTACGTCGTGATGCCAATGCCAATGTACTATTAAATAATCTATATAAACATACAGCACTCCAAACAAGCTTCGGTATTAATATGTTGTCTCTTGTAAATGGAGAGCCACAAGTCTTAAATTTAAAACAAAATCTATATTATTATTTAGAGCATCAAAAGGTAGTGATTCGTAGACGTACTGCTTATGAATTAGAGAAAGCAGAAGCGCGTGCTCATATTTTAGAAGGCTTACGAATTGCTTTAGATCATCTTGATGAAGTTATTACTTTAATCCGTAGTTCAAAAACAGCTGATATTGCAAAACAAGGTTTAATGGAACGTTTCGGCTTAAGTGAGAAACAAGCGCAAGCGATTTTAGATATGCGTTTGCAACGTTTAACTGGATTAGAACGCGAAAAAATCGAACAAGAATATCAAGATTTAATGAAGATAATTGCAGAGTTAAAAGCAATTTTAGCAGACGAAGAAAAAGTTCTTGAAATTATTCGCGAGGAATTAGCTGAAGTAAAAGAGCGTTTTAATGATAAGAGAAGAACAGAAATTACAATTGGCGGTATGGAAGCTATAGAGGATGAAGATTTAATCCCAGAACAAAATATCGCAATTACACTTACTCATAATGGTTATATTAAGAGGTTACCGGCTTCTACGTACAAAACACAGAACCGTGGGGGACGTGGTGTACAAGGAATGGGTACGAATGATGATGACTTTGTCGAACATTTATTAACAACGTCTACTCATGATCATATTTTATTCTTCACAAACAAGGGTAAAGTATACCGTACAAAAGGATATGAAATTCCAGAGTATAGTCGTACAGCAAAAGGTATACCGATTATTAATCTATTAGGGGTAGATAAGGGCGAGTGGATCAACGCTATTATTCCAATTCGTGAATTTGGTGACGACCAGTTCTTATTCTTTACAACGAAACAAGGTATCTCTAAGAGAACACCACTTTCATCATTTGCCAATATACGTACAAATGGTTTAATTGCAATTTCTCTTCGTGAAGAGGATGAATTAATCTCTGTACGCTTAACATCTGGTGATAAGGATATTATTGTTGGGACAAGTAACGGTATGTTAATTCGTTTCAATGAGCAAGATGTGCGTTCAATGGGACGTAATGCGGCTGGTGTAAAAGCAATTACATTAGGTGATGAAGATCAAGTTGTAGGTATGGAAATTGTCGAAGAGGATGTAAATGTTCTAATTGTAACGAAAAATGGTTATGGAAAGCGTACACCGATTGATGAATACCGCCTGCAAAGTCGTGGTGGTAAAGGTCTGAAGACTTGTAATATTACAGATAAAAACGGTAAGTTAGTAGCGGTTAAGTCTGTAACAGGCGAAGAAGACATTATGTTAATTACAGCAGCAGGCGTTATTATTCGTATGCCGGTTAATCAAATCTCTCAAATGGGACGTAATACACAAGGTGTTCGTCTAATTCGATTAGAAGATGAGCAAGAGGTAGCGACAGTAGCAAAAGCGCAAAAAGATGAAGAAGAAGAATCTAATGAAGAGGATTCTTCTGAAGAGTAAGAGTGGGGATTTCTCCCCCCTCTTATTTTTTTATAATAATACTTGCATAGCAATAGGAAAGTGTATATAATAGGAAAAGTCAGCAAATGAGAGATACAAGTTATCGAAAAAAACTTGTTGACGAAAATAATATACTATGATATATTATGAAAGTCGCTAAAACGCGATGTTGAACTTTGAAAACTAAACGAAACAAACAACGTGAAACGTCAATTTTTATTTTTAGATGCTAGACAAACTAACTTTATTGGAGAGTTTGATCCTGGCTCAGGATGAACGCTG
>NZ_JAWRYM010000596.1:0-268 GCF_046534555.1 Bacillus sp. SIMBA_074
TCTCTTTTGGTGACAAACCCTAACACCTCAGTATAAAATTTGTGGGCTTTATCCTGATCATCCACAAAAACGCTCGTCAGTTTAATCTGCATCTCTTTTCCCGTCCTTTCCATTGTGTTTATGTTAGCGGGATTGACGGCAAAAGTACGGTTCACACCATCCCGTTTCGTAAGTGGTCCAAACGCTCCCTACTATTATAACGAAACATGTGCCATAGATATCCGCCCTTGGTATGGGGCGGAACTTATTTTTTTATTTATCAGCTGGT
>NZ_JAWRYM010000597.1:0-268 GCF_046534555.1 Bacillus sp. SIMBA_074
ATAACCGCCGGCACACAACCATATGCAAAAAAAATCAAAAACACCGAACCTTTTCCGGCCAGAGCGACAATATAGGGTGTAAGCTGCTTACTCAGGAGGGCCCTCTGAATGCAAAGTGAATATATGTACCAATTACTTACGGAAATGAAGGATGGTAATCAACAGGCGTTTCATGAGCTGTATGATGCTACCTTTCAGGACGTCTATCGGACAGTCTCCTTTCTGGTGGATCACCAGCAGGATCGGGAGGATGTCATGAATGAGATCT
>NZ_JAWRYM010000598.1:0-268 GCF_046534555.1 Bacillus sp. SIMBA_074
GGCCGACGACTTTGCCGTACGACGGCGGCGTCATTGTGAATGTAGCCATTTAGAAGAGGCCCCCTTGGAGTTGCTGCGCGACGCGGTTGCTGCCCTTCTCGAAGGCGGCATCGGCGCGCACGTCGATGTACTGAGTGAGGTCAATGCCGCCCTTAGACGTGACAATGACGTTGACGTTGAGCGGTCCGCCCCCAGCGGATCCGCCTGCCTGCTGATTCGCGTATGACGCGATTTGGCCCGGGCCAGCACCCGAGTTGACCAGCTTGAG
>NZ_JAWRYM010000599.1:0-268 GCF_046534555.1 Bacillus sp. SIMBA_074
GGGCAAGAATCGCAATCGCAATCAGCTTCATCTCTTTGCCCTCAATTTTGCGTCCCAAAAATTCGGGTGTGCGTCCTACCATCAAGCCAGCAATGAAAACCGCCAAAATCGCGTACATCAGGATGTTGACCGTTCCTACCCCGTCTCCGCCAAATACGCAGTTGAGCATCATTTCCCCGAGCGGCACCAAGCCGCCCAGCGGTGTCAGTGTATCGTGCATGTTATTGACGGTTCCGGTCGTTGCTGCTGTCGTGATCGCTGTAAACAG
>NZ_JAWRYM010000600.1:0-268 GCF_046534555.1 Bacillus sp. SIMBA_074
GCTGAGCAGATTAGGGCAGCGCTGGGCGATGGTTCGGCCTATCAGATGCGCATTCACTGGAGCCAGGAAGCTAGCCCGCTTGAAACCGGCGGCGGCATTCAGCAGGCACTGCCGCAGCTAGGCGATGCGCCGTTCTTACTGGTTAACGGCGATGTGTGGTGCGACTATCTGCCCAATGCTTCCGCACTGGCAACAGATGATCTGGCGCATTTGGTATTGGTAAATAACCCCGCCCATCATCCAAGCGGTGATTTCGCGTTACACCAGG
>NZ_JAWRYM010000106.1:0-491 GCF_046534555.1 Bacillus sp. SIMBA_074
GTCGTTCTCGCCCTCGCGATCCTCGTCCTGGCGGCGATCGACACGCGGCGTACCCGGCGGTCGCACGTCGACCACGCGACCCCGCACATGGGACGCGGCCGCGAGCGAAGCCATTCAGAACGGCGGCTACACCGCCCCACTGTTCACCCCTCGAGAGCACTGATTAGGAGTACGTGGAACTCGTCCGACGAAGCAGGTCATCCTCGCACGGACCGGAGTGCTCTCCGCCAACGGAATGAAGCTCACGGTGGGACCCCTCAGGACGATCACCATGGAGGTGGGTGCCGAGCTGAGGGAACTCCTTCCCGGCGAACACTGCGTTATCGACAGCTGACTGCGCCGACCCTCTGCGCGCGTTGGATTGCGAGACCTACGCACCAGCTACGCGGTGTTACTTGCGGTGGGCCCGTGTGACGGCCACCTCCTGCACTGTTCGGGGGATCACTTCAACGTGGCAAAAGACAGCTTGGGACGGCCACTCTGAAGCGTCT
>NZ_JAWRYM010000601.1:0-268 GCF_046534555.1 Bacillus sp. SIMBA_074
GGACCCTCGCGCTCATCGCCGAGGCACGGCTCAACGTGCTGCCGATCCCGAAGGCCGCGGTGCTGGTGGCGCTGTCCTACGTCGATTTCGACGCGGCTCTGCGGGACGCGCAGGCGCTCCTGCCCTTTGGCGCCGCCTCGGTGGAGACCATCGACTCGACCGTGCTGGCGCTCGCCCGGAAGGACCCGATCTGGGCCGAAGTCCAGGCCTTCTTCCCCGACGACCCGGCCGGACGGCCGGTGGACGGGATCAACCTCGTCGAGTTCGT
>NZ_JAWRYM010000602.1:0-268 GCF_046534555.1 Bacillus sp. SIMBA_074
CTATTTTCCATATTGCTTGCTCAGCCAGTTTCGGTAATCAGTGTTCGTGCCAGAAGCAAGAACGGAAGGGGGCTCTCCGTCTATTTCCCGCATTACGAACGAATTGATGGCGTCGGTGACCCTTTAGACGATCGGATGCGCTTCTTCCTGAAGCGACACCTTTTCGATGGGAACTGGCAGACCATAGCGCAGTCTTTCTTTAACTCGCAGTTGCGCGACCCTAGTTGGATTCGACTTTCGTCAATGAAGCGCTATCAGGATTTTTGGG
>NZ_JAWRYM010000603.1:0-268 GCF_046534555.1 Bacillus sp. SIMBA_074
CGGAGGTAATGAAGATGAAAATTGTTGCAATAGTGGGAAGTATTCGTAAAGAGTCTTACAACCTAAAGCTTGCCAAATATATTCAAACTAGATATCAAGATCGTTTTGATCTCGAAATCTTAAACATTCGGGACCTTCCTTTTTATGATCAAGATATTGAAAATGAGCCTCCTGCAGTCGTGAAAGAATTTAAGAGCAAAGTGGCTGATGCAGACGCAGTCCTATGGGTAACGCCTGAATACAATGGGCCGATTCCAGGCGTATTGGG
>NZ_JAWRYM010000604.1:0-268 GCF_046534555.1 Bacillus sp. SIMBA_074
GGGATGAGATCATAGCGTATATACACTCCCTCGCACCGAAGTACAGGCAGGTCATCCTGCTGCATTATTATGAGGACTTGTCCATACAGGAGGCAGCGGAGATTCTTTCAGTTTCACAGGAGGTTGTCCGTACGAGATTGCACCGCGCTAGAAAGCAATTAAGAGAGAGCATGTCCAAGGGGGGACAAGGATGAGCGAGGATCGTGTGTGGAAAGAGTGGGGCCAATCTGCAAAGCAGGCGGTAAGAGAGCAGTACCCGTTTCAATTG
>NZ_JAWRYM010000605.1:0-268 GCF_046534555.1 Bacillus sp. SIMBA_074
TGGAGAAGGCAGGATATACGAAAAATGAACAAGGCTTTTATGAAAAGGACGGCAAGCCGCTCAAGCTGGAGATTTTGGCGCAAACGGGTACATGGGCACAGGCAGCGCAAATTATTCAGGCGATGCTCAAGGATATTGGTGTGGAACTGAAAATCGTCACACTGGAATGGGGCGCGCTCGTGGATACTGCGACAAAAGGAAACTTTGACATGACACTCATGGGCTACACGCTCAATGACCCGGATGTTCTCTACCTGTTCCTGCATTC
>NZ_JAWRYM010000606.1:0-268 GCF_046534555.1 Bacillus sp. SIMBA_074
GTTTTATTCCCATTCAGAACTACTGTACATAGCAGGTGAGAAGTAATGAACATTGCAATTGATGGACCAGCGGGAGCAGGGAAGAGCACTGTTGCCCAAAAAGTAGCCGGACAGCTGGAATACGTATACATTGATACGGGTTCTATGTATCGGGCATTAGCTTGGGCGGTTCACCATTATCAATTTTCCATCGAAGCATACGTCAGTGTCAACGAATTGGCAGTTGGAGTCCCCACTGACATAGAAACCGCTCCTGGAGCATTACCGG
>NZ_JAWRYM010000607.1:0-268 GCF_046534555.1 Bacillus sp. SIMBA_074
CTCCTCGACGCTGTCGGCGAGTTCGACGTGAAGACGTACGACCTGGCGGCGCTCATCCCGATCGTTCAGGAGGCCGGCGGCCGCTTCACGTCCGTCGACGGCGCCTCGGGGCCGGGCAACGGCTCGTCGCTGGCCTCCAACGGGCTGATCCACGACGCGCTTCTCACCGCACTGGCCTGAACCCGGAAAGTCCTCGCCCCGCAGACCTCCTGCTGCCCTAGGCTGGCTCGGGTGAGCGCACCGACCCCCACGACGACGGAGCCGCTGG
>NZ_JAWRYM010000608.1:0-267 GCF_046534555.1 Bacillus sp. SIMBA_074
GTGAAGGATCGCCCGACCGGACAAACAGGCGTTTTCATTATTTGTCAAAGGATGATAATGCTAAACGGCTAAGTACGGCTTTCGATTCTGTAACTTTGTATGGCGAGGATCCTGATCATCGGCCTGATATCTATGGAAAGGTAGGGGAAAGCGGAGTCAGTATCTGTACGTTGGATGACATGAAAAAGCTTTATGCAGGCTTTGACCTTTGCCACCCCTCAACCTCTGTATCCATGACCATCAATGGACCGGCACCGATCATTTTGG
>NZ_JAWRYM010000609.1:0-267 GCF_046534555.1 Bacillus sp. SIMBA_074
TCTGTTATCATATATAAGGTTAAATCCATTATTGAAGGTGATCAGCATTGACTGAAGAAAAATACAACGGCTATGATACATCCATTGTTTACGACTATAAAGACCACCCTGATATTAAGAGTGGTAGATGTGATAATTGTGATAAAGCCCAGTTTAAAAGTTCCGTTAAGGACTTTATCTATATTCGTGAGTGTCGCAATTGTGGCATGAAGAAAAGTATCTGACCCTGTGATGGGTCGTTTTTTATTTCCCTCTCACTCTACCTCT
>NZ_JAWRYM010000610.1:0-267 GCF_046534555.1 Bacillus sp. SIMBA_074
TGAATCCACATGTCAAGTCAACCCTCGTGATCCTCTTGAGGATATTGACAGAGCTCGTATAGGACTCCGCCCGCCGCTTTCGGATGCAAAAACCCGATTTGGGCATGATGCGCCCCTTCTTTAGGCTGCTCATGGATAAGCGGTACTCCTTGTTCCTTTAGATGGATCAAGCGTTCTTTTACATCGTCTACATCAAGGGCGATATGGTGGATTCCTTCCCCGCGCTTTTCGATAAACTTGGCAATTGGACTCTGATCAGAAAGCGGC
>NZ_JAWRYM010000611.1:0-267 GCF_046534555.1 Bacillus sp. SIMBA_074
GGCTTGTACTGCGGGAGCATCCCGATGAACTGCGCCATGGCGACGATCAGCAGGCCGATGAATCCGGCGAGGAGGGCGAACACCGTGAGCGCCACCGCTCCGGTAGCGACGCCGGAGGGGGTGCCGTGCCGTTCCAGCCAGACCCGCACCGGCTGGGCGCAGATCGTCAGGACAAGAGCGAGCAGGGTCGGGGCCAGGATGCCGGCGATCGCGCCCATCCCGAATGCGACCACCACGGAGGCCGCCAGGATCAGCAGGATCGACAGG
>NZ_JAWRYM010000107.1:0-487 GCF_046534555.1 Bacillus sp. SIMBA_074
GACCGGAAACCAGTCGTGCAGGGAACGCGGGTAGGCTAGGGCGGAGACCGCGCAGGCCCCCGGACCGTCAACAAGAATAGGACCCCTCAAACGCAACGTGCGCTCGGGTCCCAGAACCCGCCGACTGTATGCTCGACGGTTTTCATGGAATCAATCGACTGTAAGGTTGGGATAATACGCGGTATGTCTCTGTCCGTCCCTTGACTGGCCTGGGTTGCTGGAATCCGAAAACCACCCACGGATGTGAAAGGGCCGGTCCGACTGAAAAGTCGGGCCGGCCCTTTTGGCTTATCCCTGCCCATGTCTTCATTGCTGCCGGGCACCTGAGTTCCTGCGCCGCCGGACCACGGCGACGATGATGAGCACGACGCCGACGATCAGCACGATGGGCCCGATGGTGCCCCAGACCGGGGAGCCGCTCATCGCGGAACCGGCCAGGACGTTGAGGCCCTGCAGCGTCCAGATCAGTCCGATGGCGACCAGGATG
>NZ_JAWRYM010000612.1:0-267 GCF_046534555.1 Bacillus sp. SIMBA_074
GGGATCGACAGCCAAAAATGGACTGGTTATACCCGTTTTTCCTGCAGGATGGATGATGATGGCTGCATCCACACCATCAAATAGACCGTGCTTCACAAAGCTGCCTTTTGCGCTTCCATTCGGTCCTCCCTCTTCAGCCGGTGTACCGAAAACAATCACCTCTCCGCCTGTTTCCTCCAGCACTTGAGCCAGGGAAATGCCTGCTGCAACACTCGTTGTGCCGATGATATTATGACCGCAAGCATGACCTAAACCCGGCAATGCATC
>NZ_JAWRYM010000613.1:0-267 GCF_046534555.1 Bacillus sp. SIMBA_074
CCGGGGTCGAGAACGTGGTCATGTTCGCGCGCCTCGCCGGCATGTCCCGCATCGAATCGGCGCGGCGCGCGACCGAACTCATCGCTCGCTTCGACCTGGCGGACGCCGCCACGCGAGCCGTGCGCACCTTCTCGGGAGGCATGAGGCGGCGGCTCGATCTTGCACTGAGCTTCGTCGTCACCCCCGAGGTCCTCTTCCTCGACGAGCCCACCACCGGACTCGACACCCGCAGCAGACGCGATCTCTGGGAACTCATCCGCACGGTGG
>NZ_JAWRYM010000614.1:0-267 GCF_046534555.1 Bacillus sp. SIMBA_074
GTGTTGAATCCAGTTGTGTCTTTTCTCATCCAGAACGCGCCATTTTCGCCAATTACGCCATGCAGAGGCCACATCTTTGCCATTTGATCGCACCATCCAGCGCATGCGCCTGTTACAGCAACCACTTTTACGCCTGCACGTTCTAGTTCTGCTAATGCGATGAGTGCTTCTGGTGGCAGTCTGCCTTGCCAAGTCAAAGTATCATCTACGTCGGTCAGCAACCATTCTATTTCTTTCAGGCGCTCTGGATTGAGCTCTGATAATGGG
>NZ_JAWRYM010000615.1:0-267 GCF_046534555.1 Bacillus sp. SIMBA_074
GTCGCCAATTTTTCAATTAAATGTCGTATCAATTCCCTGCTGCAGGGTGGCTTGGGATAGCTCGCCAAAATGCACACTACTAAGTGAGCCGTCGGCACGAAAAAACAACGTTGCCGGTACGCCCAGCGCGCCGTAGTAGCGGGCAACGTCACCCTGTTTGTCCAGTAATACCTGTTGAAAATCCAACTGATGGTTACGCAGATATTTCGCTACCGTCGTGCGGCTTTCCTGCAGATTTAGCATTATTACGCTGATATCAGGCGCTTG
>NZ_JAWRYM010000616.1:0-267 GCF_046534555.1 Bacillus sp. SIMBA_074
ATATTATCCAAGAAAAAAAGATCCCCCAAGCAAGCGCTCGGGGGCCATCGAAAAGAGTTCTCCAACTCTCTTCACTTTAGGGTACTAGAAACTGATGTTTCTAATGAAAAATCCGATATTCGGACCATTTTAGCATTTATTTTCAGTATGATAAAACACGGAATCCCTTCATATTTGGACTTTACGGCTTATTATTAACTTATTAATCCGGATATACAGTCGTTAACACATGAAAATATAACTATAGGAATAAACACAAGATCTCCT
>NZ_JAWRYM010000617.1:0-267 GCF_046534555.1 Bacillus sp. SIMBA_074
TGATCACTAAAAAAGCAAAAAGCGCCGCCAATGCATATGGAACCATTTTGGGCGCAATCAATTTCGTTAAATGTCCCGAAACATACAATTTAAAAATCATGAGGCCCAGTCCAAGCAGCAGCAATCCCTCAAGTCTTTGGATAAAAAAACGTTTCATCAGAAGCCCCCCTTACTGATCAATCCGCCTGCAATCAGGCATAGGCTGAAGACGACTGCGAAAACAAGCAAGACATATGTTACGACAAAGCTCCGTTTAAAGCAGGACAT
>NZ_JAWRYM010000618.1:0-267 GCF_046534555.1 Bacillus sp. SIMBA_074
GGAGCCATTCTGAGCGATCTTTTCCACCGGTGAAGGGGTCAGCATCCCCCTGAAGGTCTAAGAGGGCAAATGAGTGGCACAGCAACCGCTTATATTCGGTTAGATCATCCATAGCTTCTGCCCCCTGTTTTTTCGATACTTCGAAAGGATGCCTTCGACTTTGGGGTCATTGCTCACATAAGAGAATGACTCCTGATAATCTCCTTGCTTGGTGCTGCTCACTCTTCGATCTTGGGCCATATCTTTAATCACCATAGCGACAGCCAG
>NZ_JAWRYM010000619.1:0-267 GCF_046534555.1 Bacillus sp. SIMBA_074
GTAGAACAAACAGCGAGCGAATATATCGGCATCGAAACGGCGGTTGAGCGTATCCTTTTGGCAAAGAGCTTTGGTCCGGTTCCAGAGGATACGGCACTCATTCAAACACTCGGAGCAAACTGGAAGGAAATCATGGACGGAGAGCTTACCGTTCACGGTGTGCCACTCTATGCAGATGCCAGACTTTTCGCAGAAGCCGGGATTCCGACCGTCATGTTTGGAGCAGGTCCACGCACCTTGCTAGAGGCAAACGGACATCGCGCAGAT
>NZ_JAWRYM010000620.1:0-267 GCF_046534555.1 Bacillus sp. SIMBA_074
CGTGGCTCCTCATCATTCCGATCCTCGCGGTCATGGGAGTGTTCAACCTGGGCGTCGCTCTCGTCGTCGCGCGCATCTCGGTGCGCACGAGGGACATCCAGCAGCTGGTGCCGATCATCAACCGCGTGCTCTTCTACGCCAGCGGCATCTTCTTCAACATCGACGGGGCACTCGGCGGGTACCCGGTCCTGTTGACCATCGCACACCTGCTGCCCACCTACGAGTTCATCGCTCTGGCCCGCGACGTGATGCTCGAGGGCTACGCCG
>NZ_JAWRYM010000621.1:0-267 GCF_046534555.1 Bacillus sp. SIMBA_074
GTAAAATATGGTTCCTTTTTCTGTTGATGAATCTCATAATGAGTGGATAACGCCAATGTGAAGGAAATGATCCCTACATTAAATAGAATAATATCAGAAAGATAATGTATCTCTCCGCTATCTATTCTTTTTTGTATTTCTACATGTTTGGCATTCGGCTTGAAAATCTGATCCACATATTGCTTTGAAATATCTTGATCGAATTGCGTTTCCCGAAATAATATCGAAAATTGTTCTTTATTTTCCAGAATTTTGTTTATCATGGTG
>NZ_JAWRYM010000622.1:0-267 GCF_046534555.1 Bacillus sp. SIMBA_074
GGCACATCGAGCGCCGCCGTCTCCAGCTGCTCGATCACCACCTCCTGGGGAGCGATGACCACGATGCCCTCGACGGACTGGGCGAGCAGATGGTCGACGCCCGCGGCGATCGACTCACGGCTGAGGTCCGGGAGCTGGGCGACGGCGACCGAGTAGCCGGCCGTGCGCCCGGCATCCTGGATGGCGTTGATGCTGGACACCGGCCCGTACAGAGCCGCGGCCGACGTCGAGAGGACGCCGATGGTGCGCGACCGCGCGGTGACGAGG
>NZ_JAWRYM010000623.1:0-267 GCF_046534555.1 Bacillus sp. SIMBA_074
AACGGCAATCCATGATTGCGCGAAAAATGCTGACGTCCAACAAGCGTCAGTTTCCAGAGAATCTGACAGGCAGAACCATAGCATTGGATTGTGCAGCATTGCTAGTCGTAGTTGTTTTGTCCATCACCTATTTCATTGCATCCAAAGGGCTGTCCACGTTCTTTGTGAACGGGGTCAGCATCACAGAATTTTTAACGCAGCTTAAATGGGATCCAGAAGGTGAACCGTCAGTATACGGTGTATTTCCCTTTATTCTTGGTTCATTTT
>NZ_JAWRYM010000624.1:0-267 GCF_046534555.1 Bacillus sp. SIMBA_074
CTCGCGAAACTCGACTTTTTCCTTGAGTCTACGGGATGTTACCTGTGGAATTCGCAGAAAAACGGTTACTACTGCCAAAACGGCGTAGGCGATGAGTGAGCATACGTAGAGCATTTGCAAATTCATCGAGACGACGAGCACCACCTAATGCGGTTCCACCGATACGGGATAGGGTAGAAATATTCAGATAGAAGCTGTTTGCCTTGAGCAATTCGTCTTTGTCCAGTATGGCAGGCAGGGATGCTTGCACGGTCGGAAAGTAAAAGG
>NZ_JAWRYM010000625.1:0-267 GCF_046534555.1 Bacillus sp. SIMBA_074
GGAGCACGTTCGTGCGGTCGTCGGTGTCGCCCAGGTACCCGAGAGCGAGATCCCCCGGCATGTCGTCGGTGCGGGGATATCCGCTCGACGCCATCCCGGCGGGAGCGAAGACGCGCTCCTGGACGAGCTCGTGGAACGGCGTCTTCGACGCGCGCTCCGCCACCAGCGCCAGCAGCACGAAACCGCTGTTGCAGTAGGCGAATCGCGAGCCCGGCGCGCTCACCTGCGGCCGGCCGTCGAGCACCGGCACGAACGCCTCGGTGTTGT
>NZ_JAWRYM010000626.1:0-267 GCF_046534555.1 Bacillus sp. SIMBA_074
CGCGCCGTGTCGATTCTCGAACTTGCTCGCATGGTGGAAACGCTCTGCGACGCACGCGAGGCTACCGTGCCCGATATGGCGCCTGCGCCGGGTCCGGCGCCACGCTACGTACCCTCGACCTCGCTCGCGCGTCATTCGCTTCGCGTGGAGGAGTACACGCCGTTAGAGGCGGCCCTTACCAAGACGATCAACTGGAATCGAAACACGGTCACGGCATGAAGACATTCGAATCGTCCCGGATTCGCAAGACCATTCTCGATATGGCGT
>NZ_JAWRYM010000627.1:0-267 GCF_046534555.1 Bacillus sp. SIMBA_074
TGTACATTGCACCATCGGAAATTGATGAGTCCGCCTCAAACATGATTGCTACTTCTAGCATATCCTAATTGCAAGAGGTGATGTGACAATGACTCCTATCGTCATTCTCGATGCCGGACATGGTGGTGTCGATCCTGGGGGAGGTAATAATTCCCAATTTTCAGAGAAGGATATGACCCTCAAGATATCAACCTATCAATACAACCGACTCCAAGAGTTAAACATCGCCGTCGCCATGACGCGAACAACAGATACTACCCTCTCAAG
>NZ_JAWRYM010000628.1:0-267 GCF_046534555.1 Bacillus sp. SIMBA_074
GGCGGGCTACCTGGCGATCGCCGGCGGCGTCGCTTTCTATCTGCTGCCTGTGGGTTTCGAGCTCGATGGTGCCGCCTTGCTCCTCGCACAGCTGGCGACGATCGTCGCGGGCGCTGTGCTCGTCGCCACCTCGACCTTCGCAGTCGTGCAGCATCGACGACGACGTGCGAACCTCGCGGCCATCGCGCAGGCGCTCGGGTGGACGTACCGCGCAGACATCGGCGACCGGATCTGGGGCGGATCCATCGACGAGCAGATAGACCGTGG
>NZ_JAWRYM010000108.1:0-481 GCF_046534555.1 Bacillus sp. SIMBA_074
GTCATGTTAACTCACGCACTTCATTACGGTAAAATCCGCTTGGGATTGGCTGCAGTGCTTGAGGGGCAAAAGGCAGGAGTAGGCGACGCCCAGTTTGCTACTGCGTTAATGAGAACAAAGAAAAGATGGGGTAACCGTGAGGAGGACTATGAATGAAAAAGCGCTTGCTCATAGTAGATGACGATAAGGATTCTACGAGCGCATTAGTAAGACAACTGGCTGAAAGTACGTGGCTTGAGATTTGTGGAATAGCCACAGGCATCGATGAGGCATGGAAAATGCTACAGACAACGGGCCCTGACATGGTAATGCTAGGAACAATAAGGGGAGCAGAAAGAGGTGTGCTTTGTCAGCAATTCCGTCTCGCTTATCCTCAGCTCTCCTTTATTGCAGCGTGTTCGCCACAAGAGCTGATGTGGGAACCGTTTTTTCGAAATTTGGGACTCTGGGTGATTGTGAAGCCAGTTCAAACTGGACAGCT
>NZ_JAWRYM010000629.1:0-266 GCF_046534555.1 Bacillus sp. SIMBA_074
CCGCGCTACCTCCGGCAGCTGCTGGTGATCCCGCTCCTCCCGGCGGTGATGTGGTTCTACTCCGGGATCAACCACTCCCTCGGCTACCTGTTCGCCGCGGGGCCGGTCGTCGCGTTCGCGCTGGGCATCGGGATGATCGCGGACGTCTCCTACGACTCGACCGCGTTCGCCCTCCACGTCTCCAAGGCGGTGCCCGGACGCGCGGACCGCTGGGGCCGCGCCTCCGCTCTGCTGAGCTTCGCCGTGCCCGCCGTCGTGATCATCGT
>NZ_JAWRYM010000630.1:0-266 GCF_046534555.1 Bacillus sp. SIMBA_074
GTATTGTTTATTGATTGTCACCGCTTTCGGCTGATTAATGAAAAGTATGGTCATGAGTTTGGCGATCTGATGCTGATTGAAGCGGCGCATCGCTTAAAAAATTTATTGCCGGAAGATGCGCTGGCCTGCAGGCCGGGGGCCGATGATTATATTCTGTTATTGCCGTTAACCGAGCAAAGCAACCTGCTGCCTTTTGTTCAGCATTTGATCACGCAATACACGGAACCATACTGGCTGGCAAATGAAAAAATTTCGCCTTCTGTTTG
>NZ_JAWRYM010000631.1:0-266 GCF_046534555.1 Bacillus sp. SIMBA_074
CGCGATCGCTTCGGAGTGAGGGGCGTCTCCCCGAGCACCCGACGTGCCTCGGCGGCGATCTCGGCAGCGATGGTGTCGAGCAGCTCTGAGCGCAGGTTCCACTGCTGCCAGTAGAGCTGGACCCGAAGCGTCGGGCCGCCCAACGGGCTCAGCCCGGAGGACTCCTGCAGGAGCGGGACCATCCCCCACCCGAGCCCGAGCCCGACGGCGAGCGCATAGTCATGGGACGCCGGAACGTAGTGCCGCGGCACCCCCGCCTCGCTTAC
>NZ_JAWRYM010000632.1:0-266 GCF_046534555.1 Bacillus sp. SIMBA_074
GATAGGAACAGTAAATTCCGCCCTGGTACGAACGTCGACGGCAATTCCCCGTCTTCCCCGTCCTCCACTGCAATGTCACTTCTCGTCAAAGCATTCGGTGCCAGTTGGTTCAGCAGCGACATGTCAAGGATATGATGGTTCACGCCCAATTCCTTGGCAATCTCTTGAGCGCATTCGATTTCCAAGCTGTGCCGCTGATTATAATCAAACGTCACCGCTTCCACTTCCTCATATCTCTCCATCGCCCAGAACAGGCACGTCGTACT
>NZ_JAWRYM010000633.1:0-266 GCF_046534555.1 Bacillus sp. SIMBA_074
TGAACTATCGAGGCGCTGACAGGACGTGATGTAATGTTTCAGGTTGAGGTTTGGGGCGGTGCAGGTGAGCATGGCCGCTCATGTTATTACGTCCAGTCTGGACAGCGAGCTGTACTGCTGGATTGTGGTGTGAAAAAGGGACAAGAAGAGATGTATCCCCTGCTGGATGCTGCCAAGGCTCGGGAGCTGAGCTGCGTTTTTTTGTCCCATGCGCATGAAGATCACTCCATGGCGATACCTATGCTGTATCGTCATGGGTATACAGG
>NZ_JAWRYM010000634.1:0-266 GCF_046534555.1 Bacillus sp. SIMBA_074
CGAGATAGGAGCGACAAAAAAACTGCCCTTTTACAGGCAGTTTTTCAGATTACTTGGTTACTTTTCATGGAAAACTCGGCGGTTTTAACAGTGGATATGGATAGCCACTCACGCCAATCTCCCTCCCTTGGCTACGACAGCTCCGTTTTTCACTACCGTATCAACATGATTGATGCCATAGCGATATTGCAGCGTCATAAAGTCAGGTACATCAAAGATCGTGACATCAGCTTTTTTACCTGCTTCAATACTGCCGATTTCGTGGG
>NZ_JAWRYM010000635.1:0-266 GCF_046534555.1 Bacillus sp. SIMBA_074
GGTGTACTGCTTGAGTCTATCGTCGACCGCAAGTGGCCTACGCTTGAAAAATGGGTGTCGCTGATCATGCTGGGAATCGGTACCGTACTGGCTAGCGGGCTCGGCGAAACCGGATTGCAAAACGCTAGTCTCTCTGGACTGATTTATGGACTCTTGTCTGGTGCTACCTTTGCTTTTGTCATTTTCTTTAGCGGTCGCATCCTGCCGCAGATGAATCCTTACTTGCGAAGCGCGATTACGATTAGCATGGCTGGCGTGATGCTCTC
>NZ_JAWRYM010000636.1:0-266 GCF_046534555.1 Bacillus sp. SIMBA_074
GCAACATCCATTTTCGTAAGTACACCTGTTTTCAACCACTGTTGCCATTCAGTCTGATATAGGAAATCCGTCACGAAATGCTGATCGCCGAAAAAGAGCCACGTTTTCCCGTTCGCTTCCGTTTCTTCGCGATCCTGGATGAAGGATCTGAACGGAGCAATGCCCGTTCCAGGTCCAACCATGATAATGGGCGTGTCTGGGTTCTTAGGCTGCTTGAAGTTCTGGTTATGCTGGATGTAAACAGGCAGCATGTCCCCGGGCTGTAT
>NZ_JAWRYM010000637.1:0-266 GCF_046534555.1 Bacillus sp. SIMBA_074
GTATCTTTACGCCAGAGTCCACTCGTAAACCGATGGCTGATGTCATGCCGAAAAGGGTGACTTGGCACCAGACCAAAGCAGAACGCATTGACCCTAAATCTGAATATGTCTTGCTCGCCAACGGCGCAACACTTTCTTATCGTCGCTTGATTGTAGCCCCTGGGCTAGTCATCGATTGGACAATTATTAGTGGTTTGGAAGAAACGCTGGGCGTTAATGGCGTAACTTCTAACTACCGCTATGACCTCGCACCGTATACTTGGTCG
>NZ_JAWRYM010000638.1:0-266 GCF_046534555.1 Bacillus sp. SIMBA_074
CGCCGCCAAACTGTACTTCAGTTATGGCGTCTATTTCACCTTCGCACAGCACCGCAATAATGTGCAGGTATTCGTTTTCAGCACCGCCACTGGCATCAGTTACGTATTTGTGAACCTTAATGGCACCAATGCGCCGGGTGCCATACACAACCGGTATAGCGACATCGCTGCCCTGTTTCTCAACCATTACCGCTTCCGCTGGTGGTAGATCTGGCTTTAGCCAGTCGTGTATTTTATTGGGTATACCCAGGCCTAAAAAGTTGGAT
>NZ_JAWRYM010000639.1:0-266 GCF_046534555.1 Bacillus sp. SIMBA_074
GGATAACGTGCGTGATTTTTAACAGTTCGTCGAAATACAAAAGTAGGGTAGTCGTAGCACAAAAAAAGGTAGCATACGCTAAGGAACGTCGACCATCAATATGAAATCCGATAAAAACAGCGAGCGGAAGTATCATACCGTAGCCATCTCCACCCGACCAAAGACCTTTTGCAATAGATAAAGAGCCGAGAAGGACTGTTACTAGCTCAAATTGGTAAGGCTTCCATTTCCTTTTCGACATCCAAAAGACGACAATATATAAAAAG
>NZ_JAWRYM010000640.1:0-266 GCF_046534555.1 Bacillus sp. SIMBA_074
GGCGTAAGGTCAGCTCTCCCGCATGGAGTGGCTACGGATAAAATCATTGAAAAAGGCGATTTTGTCACATTGGATTACGGAGCATACTATAACGGGTATGTGTCTGACATAACTCGGACATTAGCAGTTGGCAAGCCGAGTGAAGAACTTATTAACATTTATGACATTGTTTTAGAAGCGCAACTGCGCGGAATGGCTGGGATTAAACCTGGGATGACGGGCAGGGAAGCGGATGCACTAACTCGTAATTTAATTGAAGAAAAGGG
>NZ_JAWRYM010000641.1:0-266 GCF_046534555.1 Bacillus sp. SIMBA_074
GCAATCAACTCTCGGTCCTGACGATTGGCATGTAAAAATTCCTTTACGAAAAATTGGATTTTGGGATTTCTTTGTATCGGATAAAAACGTCTTTCATTGTGGACAATATGGGATATGGTTTGAATGAGTAAGTTTAACCTTCCCCAGAAAATCGGGGTGATATTGTGATACTTCCAACCATTTATAAAATTCGGAAAAGGATTATCATTGAAGTAATCGATTAACATCTCCTCACCTTGCATACTAATTTCAAATGCATCTGATTT
>NZ_JAWRYM010000109.1:0-476 GCF_046534555.1 Bacillus sp. SIMBA_074
GTACGAGAACGCCGCGAGCAGTAAAATAATCCCGTACAGAGCTGTTGGTGTGGCAGCAAAAGAGCTTTCACCCATCCAAGCTGTTGTGAACGGTACGAGGGATAACCAGAAAAGAAGCAGCAAATTGAGCCACATTAAACGCCCGTTCATCGTTCGAACCATGTGCAGTAGATGATGATGGTTATTCCAGTAAATGCCGATATAAACAAAACTGAAGATGTAGCTTAAAATTTTTGGACCTAGCTCAATCAGTGCATACCAGTCATGGCCTTCAGGCACTTTAAATTCCAGCACCATGATTGTAATGATAATCGCGAGCACGCCATCGCTGAACGCTTCCATCCGATTCGCTTTCAAAGTGTTTCACCTTTTCCTCTCTTCGCGTTTAAACAGACTGGTTTAGTTAACGTAAAGCATTTTACACTATTCAAATAATACATATCTAGCATAATAACAGTCGCTTGAACATAACGCAT
>NZ_JAWRYM010000642.1:0-266 GCF_046534555.1 Bacillus sp. SIMBA_074
GGAAAGTTGCTGGTGATTCACCTGGGACATGACATGCTGTTCAAGCGATAATGTATCTTCACTGATCTGTTCAATCCAATAGTTGGCATCATACGTATTTTTAAGAGTCCGTTTTCCCTTTTTTCGGTCAAAGGTTGGCTGAAATAAAGAAGATGTTGGCTGATCTAGGGACAGTAATGGATTTTCCACCATTTTATCTTCTAAGAATGCCGATAGCTCCTGTGAGGAGTATTGCAGCAATGTAATTGCTTGCATAAGCTCCTGGG
>NZ_JAWRYM010000643.1:0-266 GCF_046534555.1 Bacillus sp. SIMBA_074
TTGAAAACCGAAGCTCCACCTTTTTCATATAAAAGCTCCAAATCCCCTTTTATCAATGCTGGGTACATGTCTCTGAGATCGGAAAGCTTTGTTATATATTCGACCAATTCCTGTTCTGTCTTAAAATTCATCAATTTATGATTATCCGGGGCACTATCGCCATTTAAGGCTATTTCCGATCCATAAAATACGATTGGCACTCCTGGCACCGTATAGAGATATGACAGAGCCATTTTCCATCTGGTACCTGGATTTTCGTTATGATC
>NZ_JAWRYM010000110.1:0-474 GCF_046534555.1 Bacillus sp. SIMBA_074
TACAGCAGAGTCTTCTGCTCGCAGTTCGGGGTTGGGATGTTATGGTAAATCCATGTAGGTAGAATAGATGAGAATCCGCCTATTTAGGCGGGTTCGTTAGTAGCCAAGACGCTTCAATTCCGTTGAAAGGCGTTTCAAGCTTTCATCAAGATATTCCTGGTTTTCTTTTAACTCTTTTTTCATGAGCCCAATATGATGAGTAAGTTCATGATTGTCTGCAGATCGACTAACCGGAAAGTCATCACTGGATGATAGCCGCCCGTTTTTGCTGTAATCCATTGTAATGCAGATCAGAGTGGCAAGGTCTATTACTCGGTGGAGCGGGAGTTCCTCAGACTGCCGGGACCATTTCTCGCCTGTATTCCTCCAAACCTTTGCTGAGAGTTCAGTCCACCCTGCGGTGTTCCATTGAGCAATACCAACAGATAGTCCCATGGCATCAGTTTCGTCAGCGTATGGTCCATCAATGCGATC
>NZ_JAWRYM010000644.1:0-266 GCF_046534555.1 Bacillus sp. SIMBA_074
GCCGTCAGCACGAGCACGATGGCGGCGGCGATCGTCACCGGCAGCCACCAGCGCCGCAGTAGCCGGCGGCGGTCGGGCGCCACGGCCAGAGCCACGGCGAGCACGACGCCGGCGACGAGGAGGAACACGAGGCTGAGCGGGGCGTACGTCATCCGACGCTCCCCCGGCGGTCGAGGACGGTCCGCGCGCCGAACACCAGGACGAGCGTCAGGTAGCAGAGGAACAGCAGGAAGAAGACTTCCTCCAGCGGCAGCTCCGGCGCCAGG
>NZ_JAWRYM010000645.1:0-266 GCF_046534555.1 Bacillus sp. SIMBA_074
AATCCATGTTAACTAAGAATAGGGAACAGGCTGTTAAACAGATGATTAAAAACTTTTTCATGGATGAACGACTCCTTCTTTTGTTTTTGCCTTTTCTTATAAAAGATCTGCAGAACCATAAAAACTTGAAAGGCCTTCCTTATGGTGAATGTTTTCAATATGGAAGATTCCTCATTCATTATTATCTTTTACAGATTTTACAGTTTTATGTAATTTTTTTTGGTTTACCCACAAAAGGGTTTGTTGCAGAAAGATAAGGGTAATTT
>NZ_JAWRYM010000646.1:0-266 GCF_046534555.1 Bacillus sp. SIMBA_074
GTATGACGAGGCCTCTCCCCCGGCCGCGAGATGCTCCACTCGGCTCGGCATCCGAAGCAGCGCTCGTCGCGGCAGAGCATCGATCAGTCGTCCCAGCGGGCCCGCCGCCCTTGTCGCCGGCGTGCGCGGCAGAGCCTGGCGATCAGCCTCTCGGCCGGAAGGTTGACCAGCGCGCGGCGGAGGTACAGCGACTGGATCCACTCCAGCGTCTCGAGGAGTTCGGCGCGGTCGATGACGCCCCGCGCGTGATCGCTGTACACACTCAG
>NZ_JAWRYM010000647.1:0-266 GCF_046534555.1 Bacillus sp. SIMBA_074
GCCTGCAGATTCCCAGCTAGTTGCTTCGGCATTACCCAAAAGACCCAATTGGTCCCAAATTTTCGCAGGTGCTTTGGTCATAAACGGCTGAATGAGCACGGAGCTGATCCGGATGCTCTCCACGAGATTATACATAACAGTCGCCAGGCGTCCTTTTGTTTCCTCGGACTTCGCGAGGTTCCACGGCATTGTTTCATCGATGTATTTATTCGTTCTTCCCACCAGCTCCCAGATGTGAGCCAGCGCATTGCTGAAGCGCATTTCTT